>DAIQBE010000464.1:0-3488 GCA_036781325.1 Leadbetterella sp.
CCATGTATTAAATCTATTCAATTTTCTTCCTCCAAGTATTGAGCCTTCTGCTACGGGTCATATGGTGGAGCAAATTGAAGCGGTTAAAGATTTAATAAACAAAGAATTAGCTTATGTAGCAAACGGGTCAGTGTATTTTGACATTAACAAATACAATGATGCTGGCAACAATTATGGTAAACTTTCAGGTAGAATTCTAGAGGATTTGTTAAACGAAACTCGGGAGCTTGACGGTCAAGCTGAAAAAAGAAATCCATTAGATTTTGCTATATGGAAAAAAGCCTCTCCAGAGCACATTATGCAATGGCCAAGTCCTTGGGGTATGGGTTTTCCAGGTTGGCATTTAGAATGTACATGTATGAGTGCTAAATACTTAGGTAAGCAATTTGACATTCACGGTGGTGGAATGGACCTGAAATTTCCACATCATGAGTGTGAAATAGCGCAAGGAAAAGGGCTAACAGGAATAGAGCCAGTAAAATATTGGATGCACTCCAATATGCTTACTGTAAACGGACAAAAAATGTCAAAGTCCTTAGGAAATAGTTTTTTGCCCGCCGAACTGATTAGTGGTAATCACCCATTGTTAGAGCAAGCTTTCAGCCCTATGACAGTTCGTTTTTTCATGTTGCAATCACAGTATAGATCTACTTTAGACTTCTCCAATGAGGCTCTGAAAGCGGCTCAAAAAGGATATAGAAGGTTAATTAATGGGCTTAGAGTTTCCAAAACTTTAAGCTATGCATCGGATGCAGATGTACCTATAGATTTAAAAAAACAAGCAGAAATTGAACAAGCAATTACGAGCTTTTATGATGCCATGAACGACGATTTAAATACCGCAATGGCTATTGCTCAGCTTTTTACCCTGCTGAAATATATTAACATGATCTACATGAACCAACTTCAAACGGCAGCAATAGGTGAAAATACCTTTGAAAATCTTAAGAGTAATTTTATTTCATTTATTGAAAATATTTTAGGAATTGAAGAAGAAAAACCAACAAATGACGAAGCCGTAATTCAAGGAATGTTAGAATTATATCGCGACCACAAGGCAAAGCAAGAATACGAAAAAGTGGATCAAATACGTACCTATTTTAAAGCCAACGGCATGACCATTAAAGATATGAAGCACAAAATTGATTGGGCATGGGAGGAGTAGTATTGAGAAATATTTGTTTATATTTGAATAATTAAAGAACAGGATTGAATATGGATTTATATTTCAAAATCCATTTCATTCAGTGAACAAACAGCGATTTAAAAATAAAAACTAACCCTATAGAAATGCAAAATTTTATCGGACTACTCGGAGTAGTACTTATTTTGGCGGTAGCCTTTTTATTTTCAAATAATAGAAAAGCTATCAATTATCGAACAGTGGGAGTTGGTTTATTGCTTCAGATTTTGCTTGGAATATTTATTCTAAAAACAGCTCTGGGTAAAGAAATATTTTCAGCTTTAGGAAAAGGAGTTACCCGAATTATTGATTTCTCCAACGACGGAGCCATGTTTGTTTTTGGCCCTTTAGCTCAAAACGACTTAGTGTCAAAAGCCTTTGGAGGTGGCGGATTTATTTTCTTTTTTAAAATTATTCCTACCATCATTTTTGTCGCTGTTTTGGTGAATATATTTTATTATTTTGGCATAATCCAGTTTGTTGTGAAGTGGTTGGCCTTAGGCATGAAAAAAATAATGAATATTAGCGGTTCAGAGGCCCTTTCAAATATTGCTAGTACATTTGTGGGGCAAGTGGAGGCACAAATCATGATAAAGCCTTATTTAAAAGGCATGACAAACTCAGAGTTGACCTCATCAATGGCAGGGAGTTACGCTTGCATTGCTGGTGGGGTTATGGCTACCTATATTCAGTTTGGAGTAAAGGCTGAATACTTAATTGCCGCCAGCATAATGGCAGCACCAGGGGCATTGGCAATAGCTAAAATCATGTTTCCAGAAACCCAAGAATCTGAGACAAAAGGAGAAGTAACTTTAAAGGTAAAAAAAGAACATTCCAACTTTATAGATGCAGTTTCTGCAGGTTGCTCTGACGGCCTGAAAGTAGGTATGAATGTTTTAGCCATGTTGATTGGATTTTTAGCCTTAATAGCTCTAATAAATTTTCTTTTGGGCAAACTTGGAGGCTTAGTTTCTTTGCCTGCCTTAAGTTTAGATTTAATATTAGGCTATCTTTTTGCCGGTTTTGCATGGGCAATGGGTGTGCCATCCAATGAGATTGTGCAGGCAGGCTCTTTGATGGGAACAAAATTAGCTGCTAACGAATTTGTGGCCTATTTAAATCTGAAAAGCTTGATGGAAGCAGGTGCCTTGTCGCCAAAAACCATAGCCATCGTAAGTTTTGCACTTTGTGGATTTGCAAATTTCGGTTCTTTGGGTATCCAAATCGGTGGAATTTCTGCATTGGAGCCTTCACGAAGAGCAGATCTAACCAAAGTAGCAGTAAGAGCATTAGTAGCCGGAACACTGGCTAGCTATATGTCAGCTACGATAGCTGGTTTGCTTTTTTAAATGGATGTAATTTTCTATCTAAAAGTAGGAATCTGAATAAACTAAAAAATCCAGTTACAAAAGTGACTGGATTTTTTCATTATAAAACTGAATTTTATATTACAGGATTTAGATTGGAGAAATACTATTAAATAAAGTCTTTTAAAAAATAAATCATTAATTGTTCCTTTAATCACAAAAACGTCCGTATGAAAATTTTTAAACACTATTAAATTTCTAATAATTAGATAATTAATTTAAAAATTTTCGTGAGGATTTTTTTTTGTGAGTGTTTTTTTGTTACTTTTTTTCAAAAAAAAGTAAGGCTAACAATTAAATCAGTAAAGAGCAAACATTATTTAAAGTTTATAAAATTTAGGATTTCATTTTAAATCCTGTAAATCCATTTTTTTAATTCATTATTCTTTTGAATAAAAATAGATAGCCCCAAGACCTAGAATTGCCCAAAGACCATTATCAAACCAGAAACTTTGATTTTGGGCCAATCCCATACCAAAAACATTGTAGAGACCATTGCTAAGTGAGGCAAAAAGTACAAATGCTATGGCTAAAAGAAAGGCTTTTACCACTTTGGTATCTAAAGAATTTCGAATCGACAAAGCGACAAAATTGAATCCAAGGTGTAAAATTCCAAAGAACCGCATAATGCTAACTTCATGGAAATTTTCGGGGTCACCTCCAAAGAATGCAACTGTAGATTTAGTGGCTAAAACCATAGCTAGCCCTAATAGGAAACCGTAAATACAGACAATTAAAATAAATGTTGAACGTTTCATTTTTATAAGTTTTAAAGGGTTTAATATTCGAAATTAAAGATTTATGCATTGATTATACCATTAAAAGGAGGCTGTTTTGAATCAAAAATCTTATCTTTTTGAACTAAATATTTAAGATTTCTTCAACTCAAACCAAGTCCAAACCGCAGTGGCTAAATCAATTCCAGCAAAGAGTAATAA
>DAIQBE010000465.1:0-3483 GCA_036781325.1 Leadbetterella sp.
ATCGATTTTTGATAAAACTTGGTCTCAGGGTGCTTATAGTCCATTAGATCCTATTCAGTTGCATGCTTTGGAGCGTTTAGAAATAAAGAGCGATAAGCTTTCAAACGATTTCCATTCGAATATAAAGCCATTTGAAAGGCAAGAATTAGCCAATTTTACTACAAATTTAGATACGACTTTTTATAGAAAACTATCCAAATCCGACCGTTTCAATCTTTCTTATTTGCAAGCTGACAATTGGGAATTTTTAAATCAATCCCCTTATACTTCTAATTTAAGTAAAAAACCTATTTTTAAACATTTGTATAAAAATAAATCTGATTTATATTTTGTTGAAAATAGTGATTTTGATATACATGTTTCTCCAATTTTAAATTTTTCCTATGGGCACAATTCTCAAATTGGGGATTTGGATTCAAAAGCTTTATTTATCAATACAAGAGGTGTAGAAATAAGAGGCAGGATAAACAAAAAACTGGGCTTTTATACTATGGTAACTGAAAATCAATCCTCAAGTCCCAACTTTGTGGTTAATTTTTTTGAAACATATCAAGGTATTCCTTATCAATCGTTTGTAAAAGTAAAAGATGAAGATTTTAAAAGGCTTCAAGTTGATTATTTTGATGCTATTGGGTATATAGCTTTTAAGCCTATTAAAAACCTTAATTTAATGTTTGGTCATGATAAAAATTTTATTGGATCTGGCTTAAGATCGATGGTTTTAAGTAATTTTAGTTCGCCTTACTTACAGCTCAAAGCAAATCTAAAAATCGGAAGATTTCAATATTTATCAATATTAGGCCAAATGACAAATCTTCAAGTGCCAAACCCAGGAAACAGTTCAGTTACGTTTCCTCCAAAGTATTTAGCTTTTCATCATTTGAATGTCAATATTTCTAAAAGATTAAATGTGGGTCTATTTGAAAGTGTAATGTATGGGAAGAGAGATTATGGCTTTGAATTTAATTATTTAAACCCTTTGATTTTTTATAGGTTTGTAGAAGGGTACCTTGGCAGTACGGATAATGCATTAGTAGGAGCGGATTTCAAATTTAATATGTTTAAATCAGTAAGTACTTATGGGCAGTTTTTCTTAGATGAGTATAATAGTAAGGAATTTAAGAAAAAAGGATGGTGGTCAAAAAAATATGCATGGCAATTAGGGGCTAAATATATAGATGCGTTTAAGCTTAAAAATTTTGATTTGCAAATTGAAATGAATCGGGCTAGGCCTTTTATGTATTCTCATTTTACAACGTATTCAAATTATGTGAATTATAATTTGCCAATTGCACATCCTTTAGGTGCAAATTTTAAAGAAATGCTTTTTGTTTTGAGATACCAGCCTATGCCAATTGTTTTTGTTACTCTTACTCATATGAGGGCCACGAAGGGAGAAGATGTAGATACTATTAATAATGGTGGGAATATTAAACTTGATAATAAAATAGGCAGGTTATCAGATTACAATAATTTTTTAGGGCAAGGATTTAATAATACTATTAATTCTTTTGAATTTGTAACCTCAATCATGCTAAAACACAATTTTTTTCTTGATTTTTCATTTCAACAAAGAAAGGATAGCTTTGAAGTTTCACAAAATGAAAAAATACTTAAGTTAGGAATTAGGTGGAATTTTTTCAGAAATAGCTTATTATTCTAAAATAAAAAAACCTACGAGAAAATCGTAGGTCTAAAGTTTTTGGAATACTCTAAAATGTTGTTAATTGTTTTGTCTTTTGGAAGAAGCTTTATTTTTGTAAAGTCATCTTTGATTTGAATACAATCAAGATAAAAATTTAAAAGCTCATCATCCCCAATTATAGATTCCTCAATAAAAACATTCTCAGAACTTGAAGTTTCGTTATATACATACCGAATAATCTCATTCTGCGTCGATGTACAGGTTTTTGTCATAGGCATATTTTGTTTTACTCATCAATTTTCTTAGATTGATAAGAGCATAACGCATACGACCCAATGCAGTATTGATACTCACTCCGGTTGCTTCAGCAATTTCTTGAAAACTAAGATCTTCGTAATGTCTCATTACCAAAACCTCTCTCTGCTGCTGCGGCAAACGTTTAATTAAACTCCTAAGATGCTCATAAGATTCTTTCTTAATCTGCAAATCCTCAATAGACTCTTCAGCAAAATTGAGAGAGTTAAATACACTACTTCCATCCTCAAACACTACATTTGGATAGCGTTTCGCTCTTCGAAAATAGTCAATTGCAAGATTATGAGCAATTCTAAGTATCCACGGAAGAAATTTTCCCTCTTCATTGTATCTACCTTCTTTCAAAGTTTTTATAGCTTTAATAAAAGTATCTTGTGTAAGATCTTCTGCTATATATGTGTCTTTTACTACAAGATAAATTGTGGTATAAACCTTAGACTTATAACGGTTGACAAGCGTGGCAAATGCTTTTTCGTCTCCACGTATGTAGGATGATATAAGCTCACTTTCGTTAACTAGGACTTTTTCCATTTTATTTAATACGATTAGTTAACGTAGAGTTTTATACCATATTGTATTGTTAAGTGTTAGTTTTTATTTAATTTTTCCGAAATATAAAACAATAATATTTTAAAAGTCAATTATTTTATCCTAAATATTAGTTAACGGTTAGTTAATGTACGTTAAAATTGCCAATAGGGTTGAAAAAAGTCTAAAATATTTTAAAAATTACCACAAAAACTATTCCATAAAGATGGAATGAATTTATTATTTATTTCCCTTCTTTTTTTATCAAATTTAAATTAAAAATATTAAAAGCCAAGAAACGGTACAGTTTTTGAAACATATATCTCATAGAGTAAAAAATTATTTTGTTTGAGAAGGAAAACATTCGCAACATTTATAAAATTGAATTCTCTATTTTTGTATTCTATTTGTTTATGAACTATAATTTAAGACACCATTTTCAATGATACTTTCATATTTAAAGCACATTGTTCTACTCATTTGCTTTTTGTTTTTGACAATATGTGCCTTTTCACAAAGAGATTTAATTATTACCCAAGCGGGAGAAGAGATTCGTTGTAAAATTTTGGACGAAACCCCAACAAGATTTATATATGCTTATGTAGGGCCAAAGGATAAAGTATTGAGAAATGAAATATTTAAAAACCTTGTGGGTTCTTTTAAATACGGTCATTTTAGTACTGACTTACTAAAAAATGATAAATTAGCTACAAAGCCAACTATTTCAGCCGCATCACCTAGAATTGATACCAGAAAATCAGAAACTAAATCCCCAGCAAAAAAGGATATAAAAAGAAATGAAGTAGAAAAAAAATCTGAAGAAATAAAAATTGCCCCTCAAAATGAAAAAAATTCTTCCAAAATTGAGAATAAAGATAATCCTTCCAAAATGAACTCTTCAAATCTTCCATCAAAGGAAGTCAAGAAAGAAAATGTTAAAAATAAGGAAGTTGAAAAAGAAGCAAATATTGAAAATAAAAGTTCTAAAGAGGATA
>DAIQBE010000466.1:0-3478 GCA_036781325.1 Leadbetterella sp.
TTTTTAAATCTTGGAAAGATAGATTCTTGGTTTTACAAAGCCATTTCGGTTTTTGGCCAAATATCTATAACCATTTTAGAATTGTATTCAGAGCGGATTGGAGAAATATTTTCAGGATTTCAAAGTATATCAAATAGGTTTTTAACCTCCAACATTTTAGATTTTGTAAAACCTTCGCCATGTTTTACGCCAATCTTGTGACCCATTTCTTGAGATCTGGCTTTGATGAAACCCATAAATTCTGGGGTGGAAATATAGCTTATTGGCTCAGTATTAGATGGGTCAAAGAACTGGCTTTTAAATGCTCGAATACTAGCTTCTTTTACATCCCAATAATCGGAGATGTCTACTACAAAGTCTGGCTCAATATACCTATCTTGAATGTAATTAAAGATGGCTTTCGGTCTCCAAGCATCTTGAATATTTCCGTTTCTATCTTTTGTTTCAACTCTTCTTAGTCCGCTATAAAAACATGCTTCCTCAGTAAGCTGGGAGGCTCTTCCATGGTCTGGATGTCTATCTTCAACTGCGTTTGCTAACACAATTTCAGGCTGGTACTTTCGAATCACTTGAATTATTTTTTTTTGATGTTCTTCATCATTTTTGAAAAAACCATCTCTAAAATGCAAATTTTCTCTTGCCGAAAGACCTAATATTTTTGCTGAGGCTTCCGCTTCAACTATTCTAGTTTCGGGTGTTCCTCTTGTGCCCAAATCACCTGTGGTAAAATCTACCATGGCTATTTTCATTCCTGCTGCAATATGTTTAGCTATAGTACCTGAGCAGCTAAGTTCTGCATCGTCTGGATGAACAGAAAAAACTAAAATATCAACTTTTTCGACCATTATCTTACTCTAAGTCTGAGACCAACGTATAGTTTTTTGTTAGAACTAATTTTATTTAATCGGCATATTTCACCAACCGAAGTTTTAAATTTTCTAGCTATTTCTGTTAGATTATCACCAGGAGTTACCCTATACCAAGCTATTTTTGCAACTTTGACCGGTATTTCTTCCTCTTCAATGTCTTCAATGTCTTCTTCTGAACTTGCAGATAATGAGCCTTCGGAGTTTTTATCAGACACCACATTTGCAGGTCGAGAACTTCCACCTCTTAAATAATCATAAACTTTTGGAGAAAGAATGAATTCTTGACTCATTATTTCCATTGGCTTTGGTTTGAAGTTGTAAATATTTTCAGGATCAAATTGATTGCCTTCATATCTAGTTTCAAAATGTAAATGAGAACCCGAACTCCTTCCTGTATTTCCACCTTTTGCAATTTCTTCGCCGGCTTTAACTATGGTATTGGGCTCAAAATTTATCTTAGATAGGTGGCCATATAAGGTTTCTAAGCCATTATAATGTCTTAATATTAATGTTCTTCCGTAACCAGAATGAACTCCCGATACTCGAACTATTCCATCAAAAGGAGCATAGACAGCATCTCCTGTTTCTAAATCTAGGTCTGTGCCTTTATGCCATCGTCTGTTCCTCCACCCAAAATGAGAAGTAATTGGTGTTTCTTCTAAAACCGGTGCCCAGTTTCTACCTTCACTAATATCATAAAGTTTTAATGATACAGTTTCATCAAATTCTTTAGGATTTAATTCATAAGGATTTAGGGATTTTGTGTCCCAAACTGAAAAATAAGAGGCAATTTTAACCATATTTTCAGCACCAGAAAATTGTGCATCTTCTTCAATTTCAACTACAATCAATTCACCTTCATCTATTGAAGAAGTATCGTCGCTTACTAATTCATTTATTTCTCTCAGAGGTTCAATTTTTATTCCATCTAACGCATTTGAGGTTTTTGCGGGTGCATTGGATGATTTATTAGTATTGTTGTTCTCAAATTGATTGGAAAATCTAAGCTTTGGTTCCTCTTCAAAAGTAAAATCAAATTCATCTTCCTTTTGCTCTGATTTGTTTGTGCTTGGCTTTTTATTTTGTGGAATTTTTGGAGCATTAATGACTTTCCCTTTTTCTTTTTGGGCTAAAGAAGGAATGCTAAAAAAAAGTAATCCGACAAATAATATATAAATTCTCATAAAAAAGTTCTTTTTTTTAAAACTCTGCAATTTACGAAATATTATTAAAAAGGCGGTTTTTAACTTTATTTAAGAGGAGATTGATTTTCAATCTTAAATATAAAAAAGAATTTTAAGTATGGAATTCTAAATTAACCTTCCTTCCTGCTTTTTTAAATTTTTAAAATAAGACTAAAAAACTAATATTTAATTTTTAGAAAGATTTTATAATTTCTTCAATTTTAATAATTGAATTTTCAAAGCTATATTTTTTCAAAACTTTATTTTGAGCTGATTTTCCCATTCTTTTTGCCATTACAGGGTCTTTTTGTAAATTTAAAATGTTTTGGGAAATTGATTTGATATCTAAATAAAAAGACGTGAAACCACAATCTTCCTCAATAAACTCTTCAGCCCCTCCTGTGTTTTTGAAGCCTATGATAGGTTTTTCGCATAAAGCCGCCTCTAGCATAACCAAAGGAAATGGGTCTTCTCTGGAGCAAACTAAAAATACATCTAAAGTATTTAAAATTGAAATGGCTTTTGGAGTGGCAGGTAGCCAAGTTATATATTTTTCAATGCCTAATTTTTGGGCATCATAAATTAATTGAAAGAACAAAATATCGTTTTTATTGACCCCTACCCAAATGAACTGAACATCCTTAGTTTGAGAAACTACTTCTTTAACAATACTTAAAAACACATCGGGTGCCTTCCTCCAATCAGCATTTCCGCATGCTCCAATTAAAAAATGTTTACCCCCGATTCCAAATTCTTTTTTTACTTCAGTGATATTTTCTTTGTTATGAATAGCTAGAATTTTATCATTTTCAACAAAAGAGTGAACTACAATAGTTTTTAATTCTAATTCAATATTTTTTGAAATTAAGTTTTCTTTTACTGCTTTAGAACAAGCAATGATTTTCGTTGAATATGTATTTAGTTTTTCTATACAACCTTTTGACCCAAACTGCTCAATAGAAAAGCTAAGCTCATGTATATGAGATATTATGGGTTTATTGAAAATTGTTTTAACTTCTTCAAGAATGCCCACGCTTGCTATCGTATTGGCATAAATAAGATCTATATTATATTTTTTATTAATTTCTTGTAATAGATTGCTTTTCGTTCCTAATAGCTCTTTTATTTTTTTGATCTTAGAAGCTGAGTTTTCAGAATCAAAATAGTAAGTATCGAAATTAGTTTCAAATTCTTCTCGTAAAGAGCCCCAATTGTTAAGAATTAGAAGCACAACTCCATAATTTTCACTTTTAAAAAAACGCATTATATTAAATAGAAAAATCTGAGCTCCTGCTCTATTTCCATCATGACTAATGAATAGTATGTTTTTTTTAGCTTCCAATACTTTTGTTAATTATTTCGATTATTTTAAAAACAATGGGTAGCTCTAAATCCGGATAAAGCGGAATTGAAAGTACTCTTTTG
>DAIQBE010000467.1:0-3470 GCA_036781325.1 Leadbetterella sp.
AATAGATTTTACTGGTTTTTTTAATTAACAAAAGTATTATTGACAACACTTTCTATGATTCAATTTTAGTTTCAATTTTTGAAATAACTTATTAAAATTTTGAAGAACGTAACGTTTCATTTAATTATTGATCCTACAAAGACCGAATTTAAAGCGGCCTTAGAAATTTATGAATATTCTTTTCCAAAAAATGAAAAACAAAGCCAAGAAACATTAATTAATAGACTTACGTCAGGGCAAGAAAGACTTATAATTGGAAAAATAAAAGAGGATGTTATTGCAATTGCATTTTTATTCGATTTGCTAAATACAAATTTTTTGGTTTTAGATTATTTTGCAATATCCGAAAAATTAAGGGGGAAGGGATTCGGATCTTATTTTTTTAAACACTTAAATGATACAGCTCAATCACAAAGTAAAAATTTACTTATGGAGGTAGATCATCCTTCTTTTGGAACAGAGATTGATAAAAGAAGAGTGATGTTTTATGAAAAAAATGGGGCTAAAATACTAAATGGCATACCTTATATTTTACCACCTTTAGACGACACTTTACCAACTCGCCAAGTTTTAATGTCTATGAATCAGAAAACAGAATTAACTAAAAAAGAGAAACAGAATTTAGTTGAAAACTTGTACCAACAGTTATATTTTAGAAAGATTGGGGATTACTTTTTAGATCAAATTCTAGAAAATATTTGTTGATGTAGGTTCAAGCTTAAACAAAAAAAATTCAAATAGTATAATTAATTCAATCACTAATAATTCATTTTTTTAAGACTTACTTTTCATTCAAAAATTATCTCACTGCTTTTTCTATCGGTAATTCTTCCAACTTTAGCGTAGAATTGATTTTCACATTTTAAAAAAGCATCCATTTCAGTTTCAAAATCTGAGGCAACACTGAATAACAATCCACCTGAAGTTTGAGGGTCGCAAAAAATCACATGTTCGGTATCTACAAGACCAGAAAAATGAGAGGATTGCGTTTGGTAATTTCGAGAAGTTCCTCCTGGAAAAACGCCTTTTGCTGCTAATGATTTAGCTTCATCGAAAACAGGAACTTCGTTTTTTTGAATTATTGCAGATAGATTATTATCTTCCAGCATTTCTAATAAATGACCCACAAAACCAAATCCAGTAACGTCTGTCATAGCATGCACATGCGAGAAACCCCCAAGTTTTTCTCCGATAGTATTTAATGAAGTAGTTGAATTTACTAATTTTTGATAACCATTTTCAGATAAGAGATTACGTTTTTGAGCCGTACCCAAAATACCAATTCCCAAAGGTTTAGTAAAATATAAAATGTCATTCAGTTTCACTGAATTATTCTTTTTAATATTTTCTTTCTTAACGGTTCCTGTCACAGCCAGCCCAAAAATTGGTTCTTGGTTATCTATACTGTGTCCTCCAGCCAATGGAATACCCGCTTTTGTGCAAATTTCTTGAGCACCTTTTATTACTTGTTGTGCTACATCGGAAGGAATTTTGTCGATGGGCCAAACTAAAATGGCTATTGCCATCATTGGTTTACCTCCCATTGCGTATATGTCACTGATCGCATTAGTGGCTGCTATTCTACCAAAATCAAAAGGATTATCAACTATAGGTGTAAAAAAGTCTGTGGTGCTAATTATGCACGTACCGTCCATGAGTTCAAAAACTGCTGCATCATCTTTGGTTTCATTTCCAACCAGTAGCGATGAAAAATCAACATTTTGCTTACAACCAGCTAAAATTTCGGCCAGAACACTAGGCGAAAGTTTGCAACCACAGCCAGCTGCTTTACTGTATTGGGTAAGTTTTATTTCCATTTGTTTATAATTCACATTATAAATTTTTAATTGTTTCAATTACTTTCATTGCGTTTATTTCGGCATCTATTGTATCTGATGGAATCAAAATTATGGATTGAGTTTTATTTCTATATCCAAATTCGTAAGATTTATCATAATGTAGAAGACTAAGTTGTGCTACCTCAGACAGATTTCCCTCATTTAGGTGGTGTAAACATAATTTTGTATTTAAAGGACCAAGTTTTGAACTGATTTTAAGTACACAGGCTTTTAAATCATTAATTTTTGTAGTTGTATAATCTTTTACTAATTTTTGAACTCGTAATTCAAACGGAATTTCTAATTTAATAATAGGAGCTTTAAGCATTTGCAACCAAAGTCCATGTGGAATTTTGTTTGAACCAATCGTCTGGGATTCATCTTCTAGTAGTATATTCTGGTTCTGGTCAAGATTTTGAAAAGCGCTAAATAATTCACTATCAAACAATTGTTGGGGATTCTGAGGGAGTTCATTAATGCTCCCAAAGGCAGAGCCTTTATGATGTGCATGATATTCAAGGTCTACCGTTTGAATTTCTTTTTGCTTTAATTTTTTTAATATTTCTGTTTTTCCACTCCCTGTTTTTCCCCCTAAAAGTATGATTTTTTTTTCTTTTTGAAAATAGGTGATCAGCTCATTTCTGAATGACTTGTAACCACCCTCTAAAATCGTAGCTTCTAAACCTGCAGTGTTCATTAGCCAAGCGAAACTGCTGCTACGCATACCGCCTCTAAAACAATATATGAATACTTTTTTGTTAGTAGTGAGGGTTTTTACTTGATTGATAAATTCTACCATTTTTGGCGAAACAATCTCAAGTCCACGAGTTACAGCTATGTCTTTTCCTTGATTTTTGTATAAAGTCCCTATTTCCGCTCTTTCGGTATCTTCAAATAAAGGGATGTTTATTGCATGAGCAATATGCCCATTGAAATACTCAATGGGGGCCCTTACGTCGATGAGAAGTTCGTTTTTGCTTTTTAATAAAAAATCATTAATTGGTAAGGAGGGGCTTGTCATATGCACAAAAATAAACTTAAACCATGGATATTGCTAATAATAACAGATTTAGTAGGTATTTTAGTTTACTCAAGAAGGGTCATTATTTTCTAATTTCAATTGGAGTACCTTTTTCTACATGATTAAAAAGTTCTTCAATTTCAGAATTTGTTAGAGCAATACAGCCCAAAGTCCAATCTTTGAATCGATGAAGTTTGCCTATATTTATCATATTATTTTTTAATCCGTGGATTTTAATATCTCCACCTGGATTTTTATTTTTGCTATTAGCATATGCTTTGTCTTTTTCATTGGGGTAAGAAATACCCAAGTTTAGGTGATATGCACTTTTTGAGTTTTTATCGTTAATAGCGTATAACCCTTCAGGCGTTTTGCCGTCACCTTCAAACTGCTTATGTCCTATTGGTTGAAACCCTAATGAGATTTTATAAGTTTTAATTTCTTTATCGTTTTCAAAAAGTATTAATTTTCTTTGATTTTTTAATACAAGTATCTTGGTAATTCTCGCATTTTTGGGAATGGATTTTTCAGGAATTAATGTATAAATTAATAGACCTATCAAGCCCATCATTAAAATTATTAATAAAATAATTATTGTTTGTTTCATTACA
>DAIQBE010000468.1:0-3461 GCA_036781325.1 Leadbetterella sp.
TAATCTAAAAAAAAATTTATACTAATAAAATAAAATTGTTTTGAAAATTTCTTAACCGTTATATGAGCTTTTTAAATGAATTTTTAATTAAGCCTCAATATTGTATCATTTTGAAACTCCAACCCCTGTTTCAAAAAGCGGTTTACAGGTCTTAAAAGATTAAATAGGAAGACTATATAGATATAAGAGGGGAAAATATTCTAATTTGAAATCTTTTAGAAAACAATTTACTATTTGTTCCAATAGTTGCATTTTAAATATTTTAGAACCGATAGCTAAATTGTCTTAATGATTAGGAAGCTGCGCCTGGTAATGACTATAGGTTTAACTCACAAACGCTATTGGTTTATCTTGTTTAATCTAATGAAAAATACTGATAAAATTTAACTTTAATTCTCAATATTTTAAAATAAAAAATATTCAGGGAAATCTAAAGGCCGGCGTTGAAAAGTAAGGCTAACATAAAATCATTAAACGAAAATCACTATTTAAAGCTAATAATTTTTAAGTATTCAGTCTAAATGCTTTAAAATCAAAATTATAAACCGCCTGATTCCCCTAAATTGAGCTACAACATCAGAGATTCATTGTCCAGCTTCGGGAGATTCAAAAGTTGGATTTTTACAGATAATGAATAATAAACTCTTCTGATTTGATAGTATTCTCTACATTCTCATGTAGTTTATTGAGATGCTCTTTTTCATCCGAAAACAACTGCTTTACATTTTTATCTTTCATAATTATTTTATTTTTGCTTTACTTCTTTTCCACCATTTCCACCCTTCAATCCAAAGTACAGCTACAAAAGCAACACCCAAGCAAATTCCAATTTGCTCAATAACCAAGCGCTCAAATCTAAAGAAGTTTGTCAATGGAGTAACATAAATTAACATACCTGTAATGAGAATGGTGATAGCAATCACCCAATTTACAAGGGAATTTTTGTACTTCAAAGTTGTAAAAATGGAGTAATAAAAGGAGCGATTGGCCAATGTTAAAAAAATGTTTGCACTGATTAAATTCGTAAAAACCATAGTTCGAGTAAGGGCTTCATTATAAAAATTTTGAACAGAATATTGGTATATTAACAAAGTGCCGGCAGTAATAAGTAAGCCTTGTAAAATACTCATAGAAAGCTCGCTCCAACTAAAAAAAGTGGTGGTAAACGGCCGTGGTGACTCCATCATTGTATTCTTTTCCATCGGTTCGTTTTCATACACAATAGAGCAAGTGGGGCCCATTATTAACTCTAAAAAAATGATATGAACGGGCGAAAAAATATTTGGGTAAACCCAAGCTAAGGCCAAAGGAATAAAAACAATTAAGATAATTGGGATATGAATGGAAATAATAAATTGGATTGCTTTTTTTAAGTTGGTATAAATCCTTCTACCCATTCCCACAGCATCTACCATTTTTGATAAATCATCATTTACTAATACGAGTGAGGCCGCCTCTTTAGCTATTTCAGTTCCTTTTTTGCCCATTGCAATACCAATATGGGCGGATTTTAAAGCAGGCCCATCATTAACACCATCGCCTGTCATAGCCACAATTTGTTTTTGTGATTTTAATGCTTCAATAATTTTCAGTTTGGCATCGGGAAACATTCTTGTAAAAATCTGTGTATTCATAACAGTTTTTTTTAATTCCGTTTCTGATAGTTTCATCAATTCATCACCGGTAATAGCACTATCAAAACCCAAAAAACCAATTTGTTTTGCAATTGACTTTGTCGTTTCAGCGTTGTCACCTGTAATAATTTTTACGGCAATTCCAGCTTTATAAAAATGATTTAAAACGCCATGGATATTCTTCTTGGGTGGGTCATAAAAAGCTACAATTCCTTTAAACACAAAAGGTAATTCTTGTTGGGTTTTTGGAAAATTGTTTCCTTTAAAATCAGACTCGCCTACTCCTAATACCCTATAACCGTCTAATGTTAAGTCCTTTATAGCTTGTTGGATATGTATAATTTCGGAAGACGACAAATCTGATACTTTCATTAAAGCCTCCACTGCCCCTTTGGTGGCAATAATTCTATTTCCAGCTTTATTTTCAAAAACATGGGTCATCATAGGTGGTTTTCCGCCTAAGGGATACTCATGATTTAGAGTGAATCCCGGCCGTTCATCAACAGGAAACACTTTTTGATAGGCTGTATGCAAAGCAATTTCCATTGGGTCAAATGGAATTGGTTCGCTTGCCCACATCGCTAACCGAATTAGGGCTTTTTCTTCTTCATTTATTTCGGTTTCCGCCTCAACAATAGTATTCGTTTTTAATATAAAAAGCTTTGCCAAAGTCATTTTATTTTCTGTAATAGTACCCGTTTTATCGGTGCATATTAGGGTGGCTGAGCCTAAGGTTTCAACGGTTTTCATTTGTTTTACAACTATTCCTTTTTTCATCATCCGCCATGCCCCCAATGCCATAAAAGTGGTAAATGCAACAGGAATTTCTTGGGGTAATATGCTCATTGCAAGTGTGAGAGCTTTCAGCAAACTATCCAGTACTTTTTGGGTATTGAAATAATTTATGCCCCAAACCACGAAAAATATTACTATTCCAATCAATGCCATATTTTTCACAAAGCTGCCAATTTGAAGCTCTAGGGGCGTTTTTTCTTCCTTTATGCTTTCAAGACTTTTGCCAATTCTGCCTAATTTGGTCTCTCTACCAATAGCAGTAATGGTGGCAATGGCCAAGCCAGTAGCTACAGCTGTTCCTTGGAAAATTAGATTGTCGTTTGAACCTTTATCTTTCTCAACAGTAAAAGATTCTCCAGTAAGAATGGACTCATTCACCGAAAAATCATTGGAATGTACAATCACCCCATCTGCCGAAATGGAGGTGCCCTCCTCTACCATTAGACTATCACCAACAACCAACTCTTCGCTGTTAATTTCCACTATTTGCCCATCCCTAATCACCTTTGATTTGGGTTGAGAGAGGTCTTTTAATCTCTCCAAAGCATTTTTGCTTCGAGAGTCTTGATACATGGAGATACTGGAAACAAGGATAATTGCAACAACCATAAAAATGCCATCTCCTGTTTGTCCGCTTACAAAGTATATAACCGCAGCAACCAATAATAAGATGACCATGGGATCTTTAACAAAACCCTTAATAGCTTCCCAAAAAGCACTTTTGTGCCTATAATCTACAGCATTTTTACCAAATTTTTTTCTTGAAGAAAGCACTTGTGCTTTTGATAACCCTTGTATGTTAAAATTATTTGAAAGCATTATTTAATTATATTAATTTAAACAACATGGTTGGTAATCAATTCATAAAGCAGGTCTGCATCTTTTTTTCGGCATAATTCAGAGCCTTCATTCATTGTAGCAGCAGTGCCACATGCCACTCCATATTGGAGAGCTTTTAGTAAATCATTACTTTTAGATAAGCTCAACACAATTCCTGCCACCATACTGTCTCCGGCACCTACTGTACTTTTT
>DAIQBE010000469.1:0-3443 GCA_036781325.1 Leadbetterella sp.
CGAAACGGAATAACAATTCGAAATTACACGAGAAGTTTTTCGAAAGATTTCCATGAAATGCTTGATAATCAAGTGGAACGGCAAATGAAAGCCTCCATAAAAATGACCAGTGATCTATGGTTTACAGCTTGGATTGATGCAGGACAACCCAATTTAGATGGATTTGTAAAAGCAGTTGCTGAAAAAGAGGAGGAATTAGAAGAAAAAGAAATAATGAAAAGCTGGTTGCAGCGTTTATTAGATGTAAGAAAAGAATCAGATTTTTAAAATAAACACCTTGAAATTAAAGTTACCTATAATTTTTTTATTGTTAATTGGCCCAGCAAGTTTTGCTCAAATAACTTTTGATTTAAAAAATAGTCAATTACGCCTTCAAAAAGCAGATTTTATACTAGAAGAAGTAATAGATCTTAGACCTTTAAAAAATGAATTTATCGGTGAAATCTATGTTTCTGATAGAAAAACGGAACGAGTAAAAATTAGTAAAGGCATAGAAAAAGGAATTTTAGCCTATTATTCCAAAATTATTCCTAATAATATGCAAGCACCGCGTTTAAAAATCGAGATAAAAAATCTTTCGATTTCCGAAAACAAAATCTCAAATGATAAGATAGAAGGTAAAATAAAATTTGATTTAACAGCTTTTACCATTGGTGCAAATGGCATAAAACCGCTATGCAACAGCCGAAATTCCGGACAGTACACACGTAGTTTAAGTTCAGCCACAATTTCAAATATTCAAGCTCAGCTTCAAGTAAGTCTAGACAATGGTTTAAGTTTTATACAACAATACATTCAAAAAAATAAAGTAAAACTGGAGGTTTTCGCCAAGCAGTCGCAGGTAATCATAAAGCCTTTTAGCTCGAATTTCAATAAAGACACGGTTTATTATCAAGAAAGGAAAGTAACCTGGAATGATTTTTTGGGACAAGTAAGAAGTCAAAGTAAGTATGGGGCGGCTATTTATTCGAGTTTTGGAATAAACTCCAAAATGTTTGTGGAAAATGGGATAATTAAAATAGAAGTAACTCCTTCGGTATTTACAGACAAAAAAATGTCCTGGGCAAAGGCCGAAATAAAAAACGATTATAGTTTAAAACACGAGCAGCTGCATTTTGACATTTGTTATCTAATGGCTCTTAAATTTTTAAAAACTATTAAAGTTTTAAAAGCAGAGAGTTTAGATGATTTAAGTAGCATGATCCAATATGAATATCTTGAATTTTATAAGAAAACTCACGAATTACAAGAACAATATGACGAAGAAACCAACCATAGTATTTTTAAAGAGCAACAAAAAAATTGGGAAATCCAAATCCACAAAGAAATAAAGGAATTTGATTTGAAAGAAATATTTGATTAACATGCGGTTCAATTGAAAAACTATGCTTCAAACAGCTGTTGCGATACTATATTTTATTAACAAGATATTTCTAAGTTTAGAAAAAAAAGCCGGTTGGCAAATAGGAATTCTTGCCTCATTTTTAGCCATTTTTTATTTTATATCTCTAAAATTCTATCTATTAGCAGGACTTGAAATTAGCTTTTTAGCAATTTTGATTTTTGGATTACTAAATCACAATAAAGAGCCAAAAAATATGAATGTGCTTTATATTTTAATGTTTTTAATTTTGGCTTTTTTGTATTTTGTATTGAAAAATAGCACTTTCCTTGAATTTATTATTTCTTTGGATTTTATTTTAGCCATCTTTTTTTTAGCGAAGAGAAAATGGACTTTGGGCTGGCTTATTATGCTCATTGGGCATGTACTAATGGCGTATTTCACTTATAAAAAGCACCAAGAAGTATTTGCTTTATTGCAAGTCTTATCCTGCATTGTGGCTTTGTATGCGCTAAGTAAAAAACCAAAAAATTTAATTGATTAACAGAATTTTAGCTATTCAATAGTAAACTACAAAGCCTTAAAGCTATAGCCTAAATCAGAAAAATGTTTTAAAAATTGAGGTAAAACAAAATATAAATTCTTTCTAGCTTTTAAACTATCGTGAAAAAGCACAATTGAGCCACTTTTTGTAGCCGCAAGGGTATTCTTCAAACATAATTTTTCATCGTAGCTTTTATCGTAATCTTTGCTTAATACCGACCACATAATAATACGATGAGTCTGTAGTATGGCTGCAGATTGTGCCGGGGTAATTCTTCCGTATGGAGGTCTGAAGATATTGGAATCATAATTTAGGTATTGTTTTATAGCTTTACCACAGGCATTAAAATCTGCTAAATACGTTTCCATGCTGGTATTCCAGCCTTTCAAATGAGTATGCGTATGATTTCCAATAGAATGGCCATCGCTTATAATTTTTTGAAAAACTTGTGGATGCTTTAAAATATTATCGCCAACGCAAAAGAAAGTGGCTTTTGCATGGTAAATGGCCAATTGGTCCAAGACAAATTCAGTGACTTCTGGAATTGGACCGTCATCAAACGTTAAAAAGATGTCTTTCTGATTGGTCTTAATATCCCAAACCAAGGATGGAAATAACCATTGCAAAAAATTGGGTGTTTTTGTCATCTATTTCAATATTCTTTCTTTCCAAATATAGGTTTTTGAGCTAAATAATCCAATTAGACCAAAGAATAAAACATAAAAAGGATATAAAAATTGGACAAGAACAATATAAAAAATAGCATTGATTTTATTCAAAAATAAGAGCACTGAACTTATCATAAAAAATTCTAAAAAGATTTTAAGAAGTATAAGTCTCCAAGAACAACTAAATATTAAAACAAATAATGCAAGGTTATTGAAAAAAACGAATATCGCCAAAACCGTTGGAATAGTTCCTTCATACTGTTTCCATTTACTGGACCACCGCTTTCTCTGATTAAAAAATTGACTCCAATTTTCACAAGCATTCGTTAAAACTACCGCTTCACTATCTTTTAAAAATGCAATGCCGTTTTTATATTTTTTTGAGATTTTATGCATCAAAAATTCGTCATCGCCAGAGGCTAAGTGAAGGTTCCCTTCGTAACCGTTTACCTCAAAAAATACACTTTTTCTGTAACAGATATTAGCCCCACTGCACATATTCGGCGAGTTCATCCCAATGGAAGCAGCAGCCGTTCCAAGCAAAGAAGCAAATTCGACTATTTGAATTTTTTCCCAAAGTTTACCAAAATTACTTTTTTTAGTCTCTAAAAAAGTGACAGGCCCAGATATAAATTGTATAGCTGGATTCATAAAAGCCCCAGAATATTTGTGCAAAAGCTTTGGAGGCAAAACACAATCTCCGTCTGTGGTAAAAATAAATTCTCCTCTGGAAATACCCATAGCTTGTATGATTGCCATTTTTTTAGGGGAATTCAAATAATCCCTTTGCTCTAAATCCAAAATTTGAATATTTAAATCGGAAGTTTTTGAAAAGCTATCAATAAGCTCTTTGGTACAATCTGTAGAATGATCATTCACAAAAATAACT
>DAIQBE010000470.1:0-3441 GCA_036781325.1 Leadbetterella sp.
AAGTAACTCGTTTAGCTTTAGAAAACGCGGCTTCAATTGCTGGATTATTATTAACTACTGAAGCAGTAGTTTCTGATATTCCTGAAGATAAAGCTGAAGCTCCACATATGCATGGTGGTGGCGGCGGAATGGGAGGAATGATGTAATATCTTTTCTTAGTTATTAAAAAATACCTGCATTTTTATGTAGGTATTTTTTTTTAGCATAATTTTTGTAAGTATTTGTAAAAGCATAAATCCTTGTAATGCCAAAGAGCTATTTTATATTATTTTTGTTAATTATTTTTTCTTGTAAAACCAAGAAAAATCAAACCTTAGAGCCCAAACCAATCAGTATTGACCCTAATTTATGCAGAATTTTATCGAATACAAGATCTGATGGGGAACAATATCAATTTATCTTCAAAAATGGTCAAATACAAAATATTTTAGGTTTTAATGATTTCGATACTTTTGTTTATTCTGGATCTAAAATAATCAAAGCATTTCATTCAAAAAATAAAAATATTCAGATCTTGTTTGATTTTGATTCTGAAAATTTATTAAAAAAAATTACATTTGAAGGCACGGATAGTCAAGCTAAACCTTTCAGTTTTCCATCAGTAATTACTCATAATAGTCTAAAAAAAATAGATAAACTTAATTTAGTTTGGCCTACATTTAACGGTAGTGTTGATACTAAATTCGAATATGATTCAAATGGAAACATTAAATTTGTTTATGCTTTTTTAGATGGTGAATGGCAAATTTTATTAGAGAATGTTGAATTTGACGAAAAATTTTCTCCTTATAAGAACCAGCAGCTTGGACAAATTTTAAGTTTTTATATGGTTTACACCTTATTAAGTGGTGGCAGTAATTTTTCTTATTTTATGAATGCCAATAATGTAAAATCTGCCATTGTAAAAAGTGGAAATTCAAAAATTTTGTATAAATATGAATACCTCTATAACCAGAATGGATATCCCTTAGAAATGAATGCTACAAAAACAATAATTAATAAATCTACCGCTTTCTCCGAAAAATTTTCCTACGATTGCGATAAATAAAACAGTAATAATTAGCTACTTATTTTTTTTATTTTTTTATTTTTCTATTAATTAATTCTAATTAAGAATTCTTGCTAACTTTGTATCCCGTAATCAATAATTTAACAAAATGTCATTGAGCGGGAAGCCAAAAAAGACCAAATATATTTTCGTAACAGGCGGAGTAACCTCCTCTTTAGGCAAAGGAATCATCGCCTCTTCACTTGCAAAACTTCTACAATCACGTGGCTTATCCGTAACAATTCAAAAACTTGATCCCTATTTAAATGTTGATCCTGGCACACTAAACCCATATGAGCACGGCGAATGTTATGTTACTGACGATGGTGCAGAAACTGATTTGGATTTAGGCCATTATGAACGTTTTTTAAATGTCCAAACTTCTCAAGCTAATAATGTAACCACTGGAAGAATTTATTATAACGTTCTAAATAGAGAAAGAAAAGGTGATTTTTTAGGAAAAACAGTTCAAGTGATACCTCATATCACAGATGAGATAAAAAGAAATATCTTAATTTTGGGCAATACCGGAAAGTATGATATAATAATAACTGAAATTGGTGGCTGTGTTGGAGATATTGAATCACTGCCATTTTTAGAAGCCGTGAGACAGCTAAAATGGGAATTAGGTGAAAAGAATATGTTAACCATACATCTAACGCTAATTCCTTATTTAAAATCTGCGGAAGAATTAAAAACAAAACCAACCCAACATTCTGTAAAACAGTTACAAGAGTCAGGATTACAACCAGATATTTTAGTGTGTAGAACGGAACATTCCCTACCAGAGGATATCCGTAGAAAAATTGCTTTGTTTTGTAATGTTGAAATTCAATCTGTTATTGAAGCTCTAGATGCAAAAACTATTTACGAAGTTCCACTCTTAATGCTCAAAGAAAAATTGGATCAGCGTGTATTATATATGCTAGACATTTATAATGACAAAGACTCGGAAATGAAAAAGTGGGAAGAGTTTTTATTTAAACTTAATAACCCTGAGCACACCGTCAAGATAGGATTAATTGGCAAATATGTGGAATTGAAAGATGCCTATAAATCTATTATTGAGTCGTTTATTCATGCTGGAGCAGAAAATAAATGCAAAGTAGAAATAGATTGGATTCACTCTGAATCATTAACTAAAGATAATGTAAAAGAAAGATTAGAAAACTTACATGGAGTATTGGTGGCACCAGGTTTTGGAGAAAGAGGAATAGAAGGTAAAATAGATGCTGTACGTTATGTTAGGGAAAATGATATTCCTTTTTTCGGAATTTGTTTAGGTATGCAAATGGCAGTAATTGAATATGCCAGAAATGTGATGGGCTGGAGTTCGGCTCATTCAACGGAAATGGAAAAAGATACGGAATACCCAGTAATTGATCTAATGCAAGATCAACAAAATGTAGAAAACAAAGGGGGAACGATGCGTTTGGGAGCATATAATTGCAAATTAGCAGAAAAGTCAATGTCAAAAAGAATATATGGAAAAAATAAAATTTCGGAAAGACACAGACACCGTTGGGAGTTTAATAACAAATACAGGAAAGATTTTGAAAACAAAGGGTTGTTCATTGGAGGAACAAATCCTGAAAACGATTTAGTAGAAATTATAGAAATACCAAAAAATAAATTTTTTATTGGTGTTCAGTTTCACCCTGAGCTTAAAAGCACGGTAATGCAACCCCATCCTTTATTTATTGCATTTGTGAAAGCTGCATTAGAGTATTCTAAAAAGTAATATTATTAATAGATTCAAAAAAGCTCATTCTTTATAGAGTGAGCTTATTTTGTTTATCAATTTTCTCCTTTTGGAAAAATCAAATTCGTTAAAACTACAAAATCTTCATAGCTGAGTTGCTCGGCACGAAGCGATAAAAATGGATGCTCGAAATGCACTCCTAAAGGTTTAAGTGCATTGGATAGTTTTTTTCTTCGTTGATTAAAACCCGTTTTTACTACGAGTTTAAATTTCTTAAAATCACAGTCAAGCACTTTGCTGTGGTTTCTTATTAAGCGAATCACACCAGAATTTACTTTTGGAGGCGGATTAAAAGAGCCCGGTAGAACAGTAAAACCATACGTAATATCATAATAGGCTTGTAATAAAACACTTAGTATGCCATAATCTTTATTTCCTGGTTTTGAGGCTATCCTCACCCCTACCTCCTTTTGTAACATGCAAACAACCTCAGATACAGTATCTTTATATTCCAAAATTTTAAAAAATATTTGAGAAGAAATATTGTATGGGAAATTTCCAATTATACCCATTGTTTCCCCCTTTTCTAAAGTTAATATATCCTCTAATCTTAACTTTAAAAAATCGCCTCCATGTATATTACTTTTTAATTCTGGATAGTTCTTTTCTAAATATGCTACAGACTCCACAT
>DAIQBE010000471.1:0-3424 GCA_036781325.1 Leadbetterella sp.
TAGACAATAGATTATTGCAAACTAACAACATACGTAAGCTATTTTTAATTAAGAATATGGATGAATTAAGTCTCTCCTTATGACTCACTATATGAAGTTTGCCGGAATTAAGAAATCAAAATAAAATTTGTCAAAACCAAAATATATAGAAAAGAAGATAGAATTAAGCTTTTAGCACAAAGTCTAGATGTATGTATTTTCCATTCAAAATGATTAATTCCCCAATTTCATTCAAATTAAAACCATAGTTTTAGGCGTGCACATATCTTATTTCACTTTAATAAATTACTTACTTATCAGGCAATATTTTATTAAATATTTTCTCGAATATCGGAATTGTCCAAGCGAATATCAAGACTCCTGAAATATTAAAAATCATATGTGAATTTGCTACAATTCTTTCTATTGGAGCATTCTGACTTATAAATTTTACAAGGTCAACAAACGGAGAAAAGAAAATTAATCCCAAAATGATAGATAAAAAGTTAAATGTGAGATGAAATAATCCTGTTTTTATTGCTGCTCTGCTTCCATTAATAGTTGCAAATAAAGTATCACTACATGTCCCCAATTCTGCTCCCAACATCACCGCAATTCCGCTAGATAAACTTAGAAGTCCTTTTTTAGAAAGTACAATAACCATTCCGACGGTTGCGGAAGATGATTGAATGAGAAAAGTAACCATTGCCCCAACTAAGGCACCAATAATAGGATTTTCAGTTTTTTTCAACCAGTCTAAAAAGAATGCTTGGTCTTTTAGAGGTTCAACTGCTTTTTCCATTGTAAACAATCCAAAAAAAAGTAACCCAAAATATAGGATTATTTTACCTGCGTTATTGATAGATCCTGATTTTGAAACTAAAATAAGCACAAATCCAATAGTCATAAGTATGGGAGAATATTGGCCAATATTAGTGGCTATTATTTGACTTCCGATAGTTGTTCCAATGTTTGCTCCAAGTGCTATTCCCATGGCTTGTCTGAAACTTAGTATTTTGGAATTAACTAGCACAATAGCAATTATAATAACGGCAGATGATGATTCCAATAAAATGGTTACCAAAAGTCCAACCATAATACTGCTAAAGGTATTTGAAGTAAATTTTAAAATCCATTTTTTAGCTCTTTCTCCAATTGCAATTTTAATAGTTTTAGAAAGGCTATTAACTGCAAATAAGAAAAGAATTAAACCTGCTAGTGTAGAGAGAATAATTTCTTTCATGCTTAGTGAATAAATGGAGAACAAAAAATTTCCTGTAATCTCATTATTTAATTAAAGTTAGCAGTATTTCATTAGCCGGATAAAACTTTCAAATATAGATACAGTTTCCTATTAACTTGGTATTTATTTAAGCCAAATTTGCTTTAGCGTCCCAAAGAAGAAAAAATAATAGTATATTTATTTTAAACTGAATTAATAGAAAGCCATTTATTCTGTCTGCTGATTGCATCATTCTATTCCTATCAAAAAATCTGGACCCAAGCACTTATTTTGCTTATGAGGAATTTTTGATTGTTATATTACCCCAATCATCTTGTGCTAGGTTCGGAAATTTAAATTGGAAAGATAAGAATGAATTAAAAAAAGTTCTGAATTTAAAAGATTAAATATTAGACGAGGTATGTTTCATGAATTTAACAAACAAATGCTCTCACTGGACTTTAAATTCTCAAAACATTGCTTCCTCTTATTATTAACTAGCCCCAAGAAAACTTCCGCGAAAGTATCTATTATTAAACAAGTAAATAAAAATTAATCTGATTTTTGTGGGGACCAAAAACATTACTTTTATATGTAATTTTAACAATAAAAATGGTTTTCTTAAAATAGTCATAATGAACGAGAACAATTCATTTTTGATTATTATCCTATTTTTATTAAATAAAAGCATGAATTTCTAAAACTTAAAGTTATTCCTTTCAATTCCATTAATTAGGCTCAATATGAATCAACACATGCCCCAATTGTGGTATCTCGTTTCGCAAAGTGTCTTTGAGATTATGGGCTATTTCGTGTCCTTGCTTTACTGAAATGTCAGCATCAACAATGGCATGCAGGTCAATATGGTATTTCATTCCTGTTTTTCTAATAAAACATTTTTCAGTACCCTCTATTCCATCCACAGTAAGCGCTACTTTTCTGATGTCTTCTACAAGATCGTCATAAAGGTGCTCATCCATTATTTCTCCAAGGGCAGGCCTAAAAATTAAATAGCTATTATATAAAATAAATCCGGAAGCAAAAAGTGCTGCCCAATCGTCTGCTGTTTCATAGCCTTTTCCAAAAAATAAAGCGATAGAAATTCCAATAAATGCGGCAACTGAAGTAATAGCATCGCTCCTATGATGCCATGCATCGGCTTTTAAAGAAGAACTATTGGTCTCCTTTGCTCTATTCATCACCAAACGGTAAGAAATTTCTTTCCAAACAATTAAAGGGAAAAGAACGAATAAAGTCCAAGTTTTGGGCAATCCGTGGGGTCTTCCAATATTTTTAATGCTTTCATATGCTATAATTGTAGCCGAAGTAATTAAAAAACCTACCACTAAAAAAGTAATTAATGGCTCCACTCGACCATGCCCATAGGGGTGATTTTTGTCTGCGGGTCTATTGGCATATTTTTGACCAAACAAAACTAGGCAGGATGCAAAAATGTCTGTAGTTGATTCAATGGCATCGGCTATTAAAGCATAAGAATTACCAAAAAAACCAGCGATTCCTTTAATTATTGCCAGACAAATGTTGCCAATTATACTAAAATACGTAGCTTTTATTGCTATCTGTTCATTCGATGTTGTCATTTTCCTATTTACTTATATTTTAACTTTTAAAATACAGAATTTCATTTCTCATCCTGAAATGGTTCAATAATGAAAGCTTTACTGAAATCAAGTATTAAAAGTAATCGAATGCTGAATGTAACACAAAACTCTCACTGGTGCAAGATAAGCCCAAAAATGCTTTAATAGAATATTAGATTTGTTTGTAAATAAATAGTGTATTTTTTTAATTCATTGAAAAATTAATTAGATGGTTCTTAGACCTACCTTTTTTGGCAAATGGTTAAGAAATAAAGGGAATAGTTTTGTTTAGAAATATATCCAAATTTTTCATTTCCATTTAGTATTTGATTAGAAAAAAAATAGAGATAATACTTAGTACGAAAACTAATGGTCTATCTAAAATTTGTATTTTTGTAATTCAAATATTATAAAAATTGTTGCTAAAAAAATGTTCTCCCCTCTAAAAAATAAGCTTTCAGGCGAAATATACTTTGACAAGTCCACGCTCGATTCCTCCATAAAGCGGGTGTATGCCACTGATGCATCTGAGTATCAAGAACAACCCCAAGCTGTGGTAATTCCTAAAAATGTGGCCGATATATCACAAACTATCCAATTTGCAAATGAAAACAAATTGACT
>DAIQBE010000472.1:0-3410 GCA_036781325.1 Leadbetterella sp.
TATTTTTTGGTAACCCCGGTAATTCTTCATCATTTAAAACGAAGACTTTTAACAGATTTTTGTTTCTTAAAGCAAAATATAAGGTTATTCTTTTTTGATTTTTATAAATAAAATATTGAATTTTTGCTAATAAACTATCTTTTTCAGGTTGCATTCTATGGTAAGGCCTGAACCAAATACCTGCAATGCTAAATCTTGTTTTTTTTCTACCAATCGCCACTTGGTAAGGATCTAATTCCATCAAAATTACATGATTGATTGCTAATTTTGCTGTATATTTTTCGATAATGTTCCATTGGATTTGAGCTTTCTCCAAAAACCGAATATCCTTTTCAAAACTACTTTGTTCTTCTTTAGTTAATGTATGAATTTTTATATTTTCTGAATTTGATTTTGAAATATGGAATGTTTCGGAATTATTAACCAGAAAATGATAAACATCAGTAAAACAATATTTTTCAATATATTGTATGAGGTTGTTAATAAATCCTAGTTTATGACCATCTAGTTTAATATTTAAGTCTATAATTAAAAAATTCATTAATCTTTATAAATATTTTTAGACGGGATTCGGGACAATAACAAAAATCCAATAACAAAAAGTACAATTAAAAATAATATTGAAAAACGCATGTTACCGGTAGTATGGATAATAAACCCAAAAATGAAAGTGCCAGAGGCGGTTGCTATTTTTTCAGTCACATCGTAAAATGAAAAATATGCAGCAGACTTATCCGTTTCTTCAGGTATTAATTTAGCAAATGTAGATCTGGATAAGGCTTGAATTCCACCCATAACTAAACCAACCATAACGGCAATGCCATAAAATTGCTGAGCAGTTGTAGTAAAATAGGCTCCAATTGGCACCAATGTCCAAATCGAAATTTCGATTCGTAAAGCAATGGTATTTCCAAATTTTTGCGAAAGAAATGAGGCCAAATAGGCACCCGGAATAGCCACCAATTGTATTAATAACAAGGTTGTTATCAGACCATCTCTAGGAATGTTTAATTCTTTATCTGCAAAAATTGTAGCTACATATATTACGGTCATTACACCCATATCATACACAAAGAATGCAGCTAGAAACCGTTTCATGTAGGTGCGTTTCTGTGTTTCTAAAAACACGTGCTTTAATTGTAAAAATCCTTTTTTTAGCCATTCATTTTTATACTTAACTTTCTCATCTTTAGGTAAATAGTAAAAAGGAATTTGAGCAAACCCGGCCCACCAAATACCCACCGTTAAAAAAGCAATGCGTGAGGTAAGTCCAGATTGAGAATCCGCCTCTGATAATCCAAAAAATTCCGGTTTCAAAATCATTAAAAGATTAATGATCAATAAAATAACCGAACCAATATATCCAAGCACAAAACCTTTGGCGCTCAATTTGTCAAAATAATTTTCTGTGGCTATTTGTGGAATAAAAGCATTGTAAAAAACCAAACTCCCTCCCCAACCTATCAAAGATAAAGCAAAAGCAATCATAGCTAAATTGAGGTTGTCTTTTGTGAAAAAGAAAAAATACGCACAAGACGCAGAACCTAAATAGCAAAAGAATTTCATAAACATTTTTTTTCTGCCAGAAGAATCCGCTATTCCGGTTAATATTGGATTTAAAAAAACCAATATTAAAGAAGCAAAAGAAAGGGTATAGGTATATAAAACGTCGTTGTTGATTTCATGTCCAAAAAACCTTATAATGTCTCCTCCTTGATCGTTTACGGCGGTTGCGTGATAATAAATAGGAAATATAACGGTGGTTATAACTAAGTTGTGAACCGAATTGGACCAATCATACATAGCCCAGGCATTCCAAACTTTTTTATTATTAATGTAATTCATGCTTAAGGGTTAAAATAGAAAAAGTAGAGAGGAAGGGATTCGAACCCTCGGTGCCTTGCAGCACACACGCTTTCCAAGCGTGCTCCTTAAACCACTCGGACACCTCTCTAGTTTTGGGAATGCAAAGTAAAGAAAAAATTGTGAGATTTTGTTTACACCATTTCACCCATTAAGTTATTTTCTAATAATTCTTTTATTTTTTTTAAATTATCTTCATTTCCTAATACCCACATCATTTTAGTTATTGCAGCTTCTAAGGTTATATCTTTGCCCGAAATGATACCCATCTCTTTCATTTTTTCACTAGTTTCATATTTTCCCATTTGTACAGTCCCACCAGTGCATTGAGAAACATTATAAATTATTACTCCTTTTCGAATTGCGTATTCTAAACAAGCCAAAAACCAATCATTAGAAGGTGCATTTCCAGATCCATAAGTTTCTAAAACTACTCCTTTAAGTGAGTTCTGATTAAAAAAATTATTTATAAATTCTTTGTTTATGCCCGGAAATAATTTCAAAATGGCCACATTGTTATTGATTTTTTTAAAAAACTCAGGTAATTTTCTTGGCTTTGGAATGTGAATATTTAAAAAATTATAATCAATATTTACACCGATTTCAGCCAAATATGGAAAATTTTCTGAATCGAAAGCGTCAAATTGGCTACTTTCACGCTTTTTTGCTCGGTTTCCTCTTAACAATCTGCCATTAAAATAAATACATACTTCTGGCACAATTACCTGTTCATTTATAGTTGAGCCTGCAATTTGAATAGAACTTATCAAATTTTCTCGAGCATCGGTTCTTGGAATTCCAATAGGAAGTTGAGCTCCAGTAAAAACAATAGGTTTTGTAAGATTTTGAATCATAAAGCTCAAGGCAGAAGCGGAATATGCCATAGTATCTGTTCCATGTAAAATCACAAATCCTTGATAATTATTGTAGTTTAATTCTATAATCTCCACCAGTTCTATCCAAATTTCCGGTGAAACGTTGGAAGAATCAATAGGTCTTAAAAATGACAGAAAACATAATTCTAAATTAAGTCTATTTAATTCTGGTATATTTTCAACGATTTGATCGAATTTAAAAGGAATTAATCGACCAGTTAAGTTATCATACACCATTCCTAAAGTTCCTCCAGTATAAATAATTAAAACTTTTTTAGAATTTTTTTCTCTAGAATTTATTTTTATTATATCATATTTATTCATATTCTGATTCTTCTAAAAACAAAGCATAAGATCCTTGTAATTCTTTTAATGTTTTTTCCTTTTTTAAATTTGTTGCTAATTCAATTCCTTTCAGATACGTATCTTTAGCTTTTTCAAAATTATCTAAATTGAAATATAAATTTGCAGCATGATAATAAGTTGGTAAATAATCTGGAAATCTAATTAACAAGATTTCAAAATATTCTAAGGCTTTATTTGGTAACTCATTGTTGTATTCAATAGCCAGACCATAGTAGTTAAATGGATCTTCAGGTTCGATTTCTATTTGATCTAATAAAAAATTAATACGTTCAACTTGCATCCTATTTTTCTAGCTTTTACATTTGC
>DAIQBE010000473.1:0-3408 GCA_036781325.1 Leadbetterella sp.
TTCAAAAACTATTTGATTTTTGTTTTTAAGTTTTCAATCTTTCAATCATTTAAAACTAATAAAGTTATTGACAAAATAGGAAAACGCATAAGAAATCACCAATCTTTTACCATATTATCTATGTAAAAAGCTCTATTGTTCATCCAACTTTTCATTCTTGAAATTTCAGAAGGATAGTCTGTGTAGGAATTAAACCATTTTCCATTATCGCTATTTCTAGATTTTTCTATTGCTTTTGAATATACATCTATAAATTCAATCACAGAGCCATATTTAGTTGCTCTAAAATCTCCCCATTTCGTTTTAAAGAGACTTTTAAATTTAGGATCTAAAAAAAACCTAGAAAAGAACCTTGTTCCTTCTGAACTAGATTTCCAAAATAATTCATTTGATGAATTGGTGAAATAAGAATTAGGTTTATACGAAAATGCCCAATCAAAATCCCAGACGGGTCCCATATTAAACTTTCCGGTTTCATTTTTATGCATAAAAACACTTTTCGGATGGTTAAGCTCTTGGTTATCTGTCAAGTAGCTAACAATCATAAAATTACACAAAGATTCTATATCTATGAAATCTGTATAGTTTGTATTGGGAAATTGCGTAGAGAATACACTACTTTCTAATGCATTGAAACTTTCTCTGATTTTACTTAAATCACTGTTGTCTATAACTTTAGGATATTTAATATTAATAGGTAAAGAATACTTACTAGATCTAAATTTATTAAAATCATTATAATACTTGTCTAGCTCCAAAATTAGTCCATTTTCATCAATATCAACTCTGGTTTTCTCTTTTTCGATTTGCTCTGTTAATAAATATAAGCCTAGAAAACTCCCATTTATTTGAACTTCAACAGGCTTAAACTTCGGTGTAAAAGGCATCTGTAAAAGTTCAGCAATGGTAAATGCGGTGGCATTTAGAATGTGATTTTTGTCAAGATAATTTGCAATAAGAAGCCAATCTTTATCATATCCCAATGAAAATAAATCTACCGAATTTAAAAATTCAAGATGATATGGTTTCTTTTGATATGCCCAAGTAGTGTTTCCTCTCCCTTTTATTTTTATTCTCTCTTTAAAATTTTCGTATTTTTTTAAACCTACAACACTTACTTCCGCATCGATATATTCTGTTTTAGAAACTACGTTTTGACTGTTTCTAGTTTGAATTTTAACTAACGGAATTTCACGGTCTGGCAAAATTATAGTTTCTTGATTATCAGTTTTTTTACATCCGAAAATTATGAATAGTAAGAAAACAAATGGGATGCATTTTTTCATTAATAATTTATTTCAATGGACGGTCAACTCTTTTGAATAATAGTTTATTTCTTAATGGTGAATTCTTTGTGTTATGAAATATCTAATCGTAACTAATTTTATAATGGGAAATAGCAATATTTTTAATCAAATATATCTATTTATTCTATTTGAACCCAATAGGTATAAAATTTATAGATGTGCAAACAAATGGGATTTACGAGTATTTAAAATCAGAAATACGTAGAAAAAATTTCACAGGTACTCCATTGAAAGTACAATTCAATCCTTGGGAAAATCAAAATATGTCAAGAATCGATTTATTTTTTTATCATTTTGGATTAAGCTTTGATACTAAAACGATGTTCAGAAAAATAAACATCATTTGATTAGATTGAACATTTTATGCCTACTCAATAGAAAAACATTCGTAATATTTATTTATTCTTTAGTTGATAATAGGATAGTAATAAGTCCAAAAAATTTTTTAAAAAGAAGATTGTGAAATTGAAACCCATAATTCTACTGAAATAAAAAATGAAATTATTGCTAATAACTGGATTTGTAGCAGATGGGTCCATTCTTTTTTGACTGTTAAAAATAATTTACTACTTTCATATATTAATTTCAAAACCCTTTTATAAAAATTTTTTAATACTATGCTGAATCGCAGAGATTTTATAAAAAATACAGCCTTGGTGAGTGCTGGTAGTTTTATTGCCCCTAATCTTTTTGCTTTTAATGGCTCGCCCAATGAAAAGGTAGTAGTGGGCATAATGGGAACCAATAGCCGAGGGATGTTTTTGGCTCAATCATTTTCAAAACTCAAAAATGTTGAGGTAGGCTACATTTGTGATGTGGACAGTACGGTTCTATCTAAAACTATTGCTGCTATTGAAAAACAAACGGGGAAAAAACCTCAGGGCTTTACAGATGTTAGAAAGATGTTGGAGCAAAAAGACTTGGATGGTTTAGCCATTTCCGCACCCGACCACTGGCATGCACCAGCTGCTATTATGGGCTTACAGGCCGGTAAAAATGTGTATGTTGAAAAACCATGCAGCCATAATCCGCGGGAAGGAGAGTTGCTAGTGGAGGCCGCCAACAAGTACAAAAAAATGGTGCAAATGGGTAGTCAAAGACGAACCTTCACAAATGTAAACGAAATGATAACCAAGCTTCATGGTGGTGAAATTGGAAGAGTTTATTTTGCAAGAGGATGGTATGTAAATAATAGAAAATCTATTGGAAAGGGAAAAATTGTTGCCCCACCCTCAAATTTAAATTTTGATCTGTGGCAAGGCCCTGCTCCTCGAAAATCCTATCAAGACAATTTAATACATTACAATTGGCATTGGTTTTGGAATTGGGGTACTGGCGAAGCACTAAACAATGGAACGCACGAATTAGATGTAATTCGCTGGGGATTAGGAGTCGATTACCCAATAAAAGTAGTATCAGGTGGTGGACGATTTCATTTTCAAGACGATTGGGAAACGCCTGATACACAAACTATCACCTATAATTTTGCCAATAATACCGGTTGCACTTGGGAAGGTAGAAGTTGCAATGGGCTAAACTCCGAAGGGAGTGGAAGAGGTGTAATTTTTTATGGAGAAAAAGGAAGTATAGTTTATTTGGGCGCAAATGAATACCAGATTTTTGATTTGAATAACAAATTAGTTTTTGAAGCCAAAGACAATACTCCTTTTGATCCAAGCAACAAAGTAAGCCCAACAGCTCTACTAGACTCTTTTCATCTAGATAATTTTTGTAATGCAATTCGCGGAAAAGAAAAAATAAATGCTCCTATTCTTGAAGGGCACAAATCAACACTTTTGCCTCAGCTAGGAAATATCGCTTTCCGAGTAGGAAGAACACTAAATTGCGACCCTAGCAATGGCCATATTCTAAATGACAAAGAAGCCATGAAATTATGGTCGAGAGAGTATGAAAAAGGGTGGGAAGTTAAGGTCTAAAAATGTTAATAATGAGAAATAAGACATTGTTTTTAATTGCGATAGTAGTAATTAGCTCAAATCTATTTGCCCAAAAACCTTTTAGCAAAACATTAAAAGAACCACCAGGCATAGTTTCGTATACTTTTCGTGATGAATTTGCTAAAAATGTGCCCAAAACTTTA
>DAIQBE010000474.1:0-3407 GCA_036781325.1 Leadbetterella sp.
TAAATCTTTGCCTGAAAGATATTTATTTGCTGCATTTTTTGTGCTTTCCACAGTAATCTTAGATAAAAGTGCATCCTCCTTCAATATTTTCCTGATATCATCATTATCTTGATACTTTGAAACTAATTCTCCCAACCAAAAGTCATTGCTTTTTAAATCTTTCTCAAACTCCAATTTTTGGTTGTTTACATATTTCTCTATGTCAATTTTACTAGCTCCTTCCAGTTTTATTTTTTCAATTTCGGCTAATGTTAGAGAAATTAATTTTTCTACATTTTTAGGAGAGCAGCCAAAACCAATTCTGAATTGATAGCGAGGGGAAGGATATTTACTTGCACTACCATTTGCATATGGAGAATACACATTTCCTTCCTCTTCCCTTAATTTTTCTGTAAGTTTAATATTTAGTATTTCGCCAAGAGCAGAAATGTTAATATCCTCTTCGTCAGAAGATTCATATTTTCCACTTACAATGAGTGTTACAGAGGCTTTATCTTCTGTACCTTTTTTTACAATTTTAGAAATTTTACCTGAGGGTGGAATTATTTTTCTGTCGTTAAACTTTTCAGCAGAATTTCTACTCGGTAATCCACCAAGGTAGGTTGCTAACAAAGGCTTTATTTTTTCAACATCAAAGTTTCCTACAAATGTAAAAGTGAAATCTGATGCATCAGAAAAACGTTCCTTAAATATTTTTAAAGCTTTTTCAGGATTCACTTTGTCCATTCGTTGCTCCGTCATTGGCATAGACCGGTAATTGTAATTTCCCATTACAGCCTGAATAGTATCTCTGTACAACTTTTCAGGAGTAGGTGTTTTGGTCATATTGGCCAAAAAATCTCTTTGATTATTCATAAAACCTTTTACCGCATCTTGGTCTAACTTATTATTAGTAAATCTACTATAGACCATCTGTAAGGCAGTCTCTAAATCCTTTACAGAAGAAGAACCAATTATTCCTTCTGAGTTTGCCCCTATAATTGCATTTACTTGTGCAATTTTACCTGACATATATTTTTGTAATTGGGATGCCTTAAAATCTCCCATTCCACTTGTACTCACTACGGTAGAAGCAAAACTTACATTTTCATAATCTTCATCGTTATAAAGCGACTGTCCACCCCAACTTGTGGCTCTAAATTTAATTTCATCGTTTTTAAATGTAGTTGGTTTTAAATTTACTTTTACTCCATTTTCAAAAACAAGTTCAGTTACTCCTACTTCCTCTATTTTCTTTTCGGAAATTATTTTTGAAGGTTTTGGAGGATTCGCTACTAATGGCAGTGTGACCGTCTCATCAACATAAGGTGTAATATTTGATCCTGTGTTGTCTAGCAAAGCTTTTAATTTAGCAATACTAGGCATTTTGTCTTTATCTTTTTCTGAACCAATCACAGACAACACTCTATTCTCTTTTGTAATAAGCTTTTTAACTAAAGCATTTATTTCTTCGAGTTTAATTAAGTCTAAGTTTTGTTTTATAAAATTAAAATCAAAAGCTATATCTGTCATCACTACATCATTTGTAAAGCAGCTCACCAATTCTTCTACAAAGTTTTCAGATTCGGTTTTATCTCTTTCGTTATATTGTTTCTCGATTCTTGTTTTGTATTGCAATTTTGCTCTTTCAAATTCACCGGTAGTGAATCCGAATTTAGCAGCTCTTTCGTTTTCATCTAGGACTGCAATTAAGGCTTTTTCAATATCCGCCCCTTTGGCGACAGCGAAAACAGTTAAAGCGTCTAAATTGCCTAAAAAACCACTATAATTACTTGTTCCAAATTGGTAAGGTGGATTGGCTTTCTGAAGCAATTCTTGCAATCTTTGTCCTATCATTCCATTAAATAAAGAAGTCATTATTGCATTTCTACGATCATTTTCAGTGATTTCTTTCTTTTCTCCTTGTAAATAATACAATTGAACCAAATTGTAAGGTTGTTCTTTATCCGTAATTATTACCGCATCAGTTCCACCAATCAATGGTACAGAATATTCATTTCTTTTTTCAGGATTCTGCGACTTAGGAATACTCCCAAAATGTTTTTTGATCATCGCCTCCATTACAGAGGGATCGAAATCTCCAACAGCAATAATTGCTTGCAAATCAGGTCGATACCATTTTTTGTGAAATTGTTTAAAAGTAGCGTATGGGGCGTTTTGAATGATGGAGTCTAAACCAATCGGAAGTCTCTGGGCATATCTTGAGCCCCTAAATATTACAGGGTACAATTGTTGTTGGATTCTATCTTGAGCTCCTTTTCTTAGTCGAGCTTCTTCCAAAACAACACCACGTTCTTTATCTATTTCTTTACCATCCAAGGTGGCTTTGTTTGCCCAATCTGAAAGCACCATGAGATATTTTTCTAACTTTGCCAGCGTGTCGGATGGAACAGGAAGCATATAAACTGTTTCATCAAAACTTGTATAGGCATTTAGGTCTGCTCCGAATTTAATACCACTTTTTTCAAGAAAATTTACTAACTCGTTTTTAGGGAAATTTTTAGTACCATTAAACTGCATGTGTTCTAAAAAGTGTGCAATTCCTCTTTCATTTTCATTTTCTAAAATAGACCCGGCTTTAACGACTAATCGTAATTGAGCACGATTTTTTGGTTCAACATTTTTTCTAATATAGTAGGTAAGTCCGTTACTAAGCTTTCCAATTTTTACGTTTGGATCCATAGGAAGTTTCCTGTCGGCAATAAATTGACCAAATAAAGTTTGGAATGAAATTACTAAAATTAGTGCCGTGGAAAGAAGTTGTTTTCTCATTGATTTTAATTTATTTTTGTGTATAATGTATTTAAAATGCAAATAAAGAAAATATTTTTACTATTAATGTTTCGGTTTATTAGAATTTAGTTAAAAATGCTTAATTTAATCCCCTTGTTTCAATTTTGGAGTTTATAATTAGGTATTATTTTTGTTGATTTATAAAAATTATTACTGTTTCACAAAAAAATCATTATTTTTGCGTTGTAAGTTTTTAAAAAGAAAGAATTTATTAATATCTACAGCATTAGTTCTTTCCTGAAATTGAATTTTTAATTGCAAAATAATTTTGAGATTTTTAATCTCCCGAGATATCCCTTTTATTTTTTTTTATGAAAGAATACGGAAGTAACGTTCAAAAGTTGGTGGAGCATATCAATAGTATCCCTGATATTGAGAAACGAACAAAACATGCCCATATTTTAGTGGAGCTTATGCGTCAAATACATCCCCAAATGAGAGATGGAGCTGACTACAGCAAAAAACTTTGGGATGATTTGTATATTATGGCCAACTTCGATTTAGAAGTTGATAGCCCATATCCACCCACTCCTAAAGAAATTTTAGGTAAAAAACCTTTGCAAATACCTTATAATCAAACCAAACTGAAGCATAAAATCTATGGAAGAAATGTA
>DAIQBE010000475.1:0-3382 GCA_036781325.1 Leadbetterella sp.
AATAATGAAATCTTTTTTTGTTTAAAAACTTCCAAATAAATCAATAGGAAGATTGGCAGATATTCAACAAATAGCCAAATTGGCTTTTCTTCGAAAACAAGGTTGGAATAAGCAGAATAACTAAAAATGACGGTAAATGACCAAACAATTGGAAAGTTAAATCTCGTGAAAATACTTAGAAATACAAGAGTTGCTATATACCATGGATGAATGGTAGTGGAAAAAATGAAATAAATACTTAAACAAATCAACATTGCACTTATTACTTTTATTATATCAAATGTTTTATATTTAATAATCAAATAAATTATACAAATGAAGTAAGTCAAAGGCGCCAATTTGCCTAAAATAGAAATCATATTATAACCCGTAAAAAAATAGCCTATGGCTCTCAGTAAATAATATAAGCTTGCATTAAACTCGAATTTAGTAAACCATAAACCAACTGTCTTTGAATAATTTGTGACTAATTCTTGACTCAAAAAGGGCAAAAAACCGAAAATTACAACTATAGCCACTATAAAATAATACTTAATGAGGTTTTTATTAGATAGATAGGAAATTAATAGCGGTAATAATAATAAAGGCAACAGCTTTGTTAAAATAGAAAATGCAAACATGATGGCTGAAGTAACATTTTTATGTTGCAGAATGAAATAGATACTAAAACATAAAAAGAAAATCATGACACCTTCAAAATGAAGATTTCCCGTAAGTTCCACAATGATTAATGGATTCAAAAAATAAATGTATATTCTGTCGGGATTTAAGCCAAGAATATTTAATATTTTTTTTCCATAAACATATATTCCTATGTCTGCCAGAATGATACATATTCTTAAAAATACAATAGAACCAAAAATAGTATCCTTGAAAAAAAGGGAGCTTACAAAGAAAATTAACTGATTTAAAGGTGGATAATTACTATAGTTTTCGTTACTAAGTGCACCCATACCTTTAAACAATTCATGTTTATCAGCAATCTTAATGCTTTCATTTAAAATAAGTTGGTTTGGGGTAAATACATATGGGCTTATATTTTCAAAAATCAATCGACCATCCCAAATGAACCGAAAGTAATCTTGCGACAAAAAAGGAACAACCAGCATTAATATTATTCTTAAAGCAAGTCCAGCAAAAAAGAGATTCTTATTAGGAAATTTTTGAATCCATAAAAAAGAAAGAAATAAAATAGAATAATTAAAAAGAAGAAGAAAAAAATTATTTCTGGAGGAAAAATAACCTAGGAATACATAGGCTAAACCACTAATTATCAAAAATAGAATAGTTGCATTCTTTTTCTCCAACATGATTTACTGGCTTATTGATTTTGAAAATACAAATGAATAACCCAAAACTAAAAGTGCATGAAATTGGAAATATGAAAAATCTTTCATTTGGAAATCTAAATAAATTCCAAATAAAAAATATAATATTAAGGGCAATTCTATCCATATTTTTCCCGAAACCCTTGATTTAATATATTGATTGCTTCTCCATTCATCGTTTTTAGAAAATACATTAAACTTAGGCGTTCTGATAAATTCTGACCTAATTCCGAAATATCCTTCTAAAACGGCCATGGTATTGTGAAATGCCAATCCAAGTATAACAGGAAAGAAAAACAAAAACTGAAAAATAAATTGAGGTATATCTTTAAGTTTTTTAGATTGGACTTTTCTATAAGTGACATAAAAGATACCCATTAAACTGAAAAAGTTAAATTTTAAGAAGGTTCCTAAAATTAAAAGTCCATCAAAATATGTTGGATTTTGGCCAATTTTTACCATTGGTACACTCAAAATTGAAACAATGAATGTCCATACAAACACCGAACTATTTAAGAGATGAGCGACTGCATGTAATTTGGTTCTTAATGAAATAACTTTGCTTTTAATGACCTTTTTGATGTTTTTGCGAAAGTTTTCCGCACCTCCTTTATTCCACCTAAACTGTTGGCTACGAACAGCACTCATTACTATTGGCAATTCAGATGGTGTTCCTACCTCTTCTAAAAAAATAAACTTCCAATCTTTTAATTGGGCGCGGTAGCTTAAATCTAAATCTTCAGTAAGCGTATCTCCTTCCCAATTTCCAGCGTCAATTATGCAAGATTTCCGCCATACTCCGGCTGTACCATTAAAATTTATAAAATGGTTCCCCACATTTCTACCTGTTTGTTCCACAGTAAAATGATGGTCTAAAGCCATAGCAAGTACTTTGGTTTCAAGTGAAAAACTCCTATTTATGTGCTCCCAACGAGTTTGTACTACCCCAATTTTTTCATCACAGAAATAGGGAAGCGTTTTTAAGAGCCAATCTTTCTGTGGTAAAAAATCTGCATCAAAAACAGCTATGAATTCGCCTTTCGCTATTTCTAGTCCTGCTTTTAATGCTCCAGCTTTGTAATTTTCTCTATTTTCTCTATGTATGTGAACCGCATCAATACCTTTTTTAACCAATTCTAAAGTCCATAGTTTATTAGTTTCCAAACTATCGTCTGTTGAATCATCTAATATCTGAATCTCAAGTTTTTCATGTGGGTAGTCGATTAGAGCTATGTTTTCAAGTAGCCTTTTAACAACATATTTTTCATTATAAATAGGCAATTGTATAGTAACTCTAGGTAAAAAATCTTTTTGAAAAAGATGATGTTCTCTTTTTTTGAATAAATAGATTAAAAACAAGAATAACTGAGAGACTGTATAAAGGAAAATAAGTAATACAGCTATTCCATAAATAAAAACTACTACGTTATTTAGAATATTTTGCATTTTTATTTTAGGCTATATTTAAAAATCCACCCCAAAATTTTTATTCCGGCCATAATTGTGCCCTTTACAGTTCCTGAAACTTTACTTACCCCTACTCTTTTTTTATATCTAACGTTTACCTCTTCATATTTAATCTTCATTCGCAATGCTTTAAGCTGCATTTCCACGGTCCAACCATAGGTTGTATCTTGCATTTTCATAGCAACTAAGGTTTTGTATTTTATGGCTCTAAAAGGACCTAAATCAGTGAACGTTGATTTAAAAAAAAGTGTCATTAAACTGGTTGCCAGCCAATTACCAAATACTTGTTGGGGTGTCATACTATCTTTATTCCTCAAATGAGATGCCCTCGCCCCTACTACAAAATCGGCTTTTTCATTTAAAATGGGATCAATTAATAGAATAAGTTCTTCTGGATAATCAGAATAATCGCCATCCAAAAACACAATAATATCAGTTTGAGGGGCAGTTTCTGCAATATATTTTAAACCAAGTAAACATGCGTATCCGTAGCCTTTTTGCTTTTCATGAAGAACTGTTGCTCCAGCGTTTAATGCCACCTCGGAAGTTTTGTCTGTAGAATTGTTACTAACTACTATAATTTCAGA
>DAIQBE010000476.1:0-3373 GCA_036781325.1 Leadbetterella sp.
GTAAGCGTTTAACAAAAAATGAAATTGAATTGCTTGAATATTGGATAAAACTGGGTGCTCCATGGATAAATGGACCAGAAAAAAGCCTTTACCGGGTAGCGGCTCTAGAACCTCGACTCCCTATTTTACCAAAAAAAACCGGACAATTGTCCAACCCAGTTGATTTGTTTGTGAATCAATACTTTATAAAAAATAAAATAGCCTGGCGAAAACCAGTAGACGACAGAACCTATATACGAAGAGTGTATTTGGATGTAATTGGTTTGCTACCAAGTTCGTCTGAATTAGATGCTTTTGTGAAAGATTCTTCTCCAAATAAAAGAGATCAACTAGTGCAGATGCTATTAAATAAAAATGAGGCTTATGCCCAGCATTGGCTAAGTTTCTGGAACGATGCACTTCGAAACGACTACACAGGCACTGGATATATTACAAAAGGCCGATATTCTATTTCAAAATGGTTATATAGTTCTTTAAAAAATAATGTTTCATACGAAAGGTTTGTAAAAGAATTGATAAGCCCCACAGAAGAATCTGCCGGATTTATTAAAGGAATTGCATGGAGAGGTACGGTGAATTCCAGCCAAACTGTAGCCATGCAAGCAGCTCAAAACGTTGCCCAAGTGTTTTTAGGTTTGAATTTAAAATGTGCATCCTGTCATGATAGTTTCATATCTGACTGGAAATTAGCTGATTCCTATGCATTTGCAAATGTGTTTTCTGACACTTTGTTAGAGATCCATCGTTGCGATGTACCCACTGGTAAAAAGGCCAATTACGGAGTATTGTATAATTCGCTAGGAAAAATAAAAGAAACAACTATCACTGCCGACCGTTTAAAGCAGTTAATGGATATTTTGGTACAAAAGAAAAATGGAAGGTTTTATAGAACACTGGTAAACAGAATATGGGCTCAGTTGCTCGGTAGAGGGATTGTAGAACCTGTTGACGTTATGGATAATGAGCCTTGGAGTCAAGACTTACTTGATTGGTTGGCTTACGATTTCGCAAATAATGGTACAGACATCAAGCGACTTATGCATCAGATTCTTACCTCAAAAACATATCAATTACCCTCCAATAGCCTAAAAGATCCACAATTGTTAGTAGCACAAAATTTCGTTTTCAAAGGTATTCTTAAAAAAAGAGTTACTGCAGAACAGTTTTCTGATATAATCAGCCAGACTTTTTATCCAATATACACTGATTCGGCTATGTCATTAAATATGTTGCCATCCAGCATTAAAACAGAAATGCCCTTCCCTCGGGCTTCATTAGTTAAAAATGATGCGTTCTTAACTTCTTTGGGTAGACCCACTCGCGAAACCGTTTCAACAAGTAGGATTACTCAAGCCAATTTATTACAAGCTTTAGAACTAACCAATGGCTCGAAATTTAATAATGCACTTCAAAAAGGGGCTGAAGTATGGATAAAAAAATATGCTACCAGTGAATTATTAATACAAGCTTTGTATCAGAAAACACTAAATAGACCACCTACTTTTAGAGAAATGAATTTAACAAAAAAATATATTGGCGAAAAACCTACGGTAGCGGGTATTCAGGACTTGGTATGGGCTGTAGCTTTAAGCCCTGAATTTCAGATAATTAATTAAAATTTTTAGCTTTTAAAAAATGATAACTAATAGACGAGATTTCTTGAAAAACACTAGCATGGCAACCATAGCTGCTTTGGGCACTGGATCGCCTATCGCCAGCCTAATGGCAAATGCGAGTGTAGACTTGACATCAAAAATAGCAACTGCCGATTCTGTAATTTTACTTTGGATGGCTGGAGGTATGGCTCATACCGAAACTTTTGACCCAAAACGTTATACCCCATTCGAAAAAGGTATGGAAGGTAACCGAGTTTTAAGCACTTTTAACTCCGTACCTACTGCCTTGGACGGGATCCATTTTTCAGAAGGTTTGCAGTCCATTGGAAGTGTAATGGACAAAGGAACTTTAATACGCTCTTATGTTGCTGCCGATTTAGGTCATATTTTACATTCCAGACATCAATACAATTGGCATACGTGTTACGAACCGCCTCAATCAGTGGCTGCACCGCATATAGGCTCTTGGATATCGAAACAATTAGGCCCAAAAAATCCTGTAATTCCTTCATTTATAGACATTGGGCAAAGATTTACCGTTGGTGAAGCCGAAGAATTAAAAGCTTTCCACACGGCAGGTTTTTTAGGTAATGAACACGGCCCATTTTTTATTCCTGATCCAAGTCAAGGTTTAGACAGTGTACGCCCGCCCGTGGGTATGGATATGAAGCGATTTGAAAGTAGAAATCAATTGTATAATAACTTGATTTCTGAAAGTGCCCATGGAGAGTATGGAAGCGATTTCCAAAAAGAATCATTAAAAATGGCTATGGAGCAAGCCTACCGTTTACTCAATTCACCTGAATCAAAAGCATTTAACTTAAGTACTGAACCCAAAGACATTTATGATATTTATAATACGAGTCGCTTTGGATTGGGTTGTTTGCTTGCAAGAAGACTCGTAGAAAAAGGAGCTAGATTTATTTCTGTAACAACCGAATATGAACCATTTGTGGGTTGGGATACGCATGAAAACGGACATACAAGATTAGTAAACATGAAAAAAATGATAGACGGCCCAGTGGCCCAGCTCATCAAAGATTTGGACAAAACAGGTCATCTAGATCGCACATTGGTACTGTTGGCCAGTGAATTTAGCCGTGATATGATGGTAGAAGGTAAACCAGAACTTAAAGTAAAAGAGCAAGTTAAACAGCCAGATATTTTGAATGACATTAAATTTTATGGCATGCACAGGCACTTTACCGATGCTGGTTCTGTATTGATGTGGGGAGGCGGCGTAAAAAAAGGATTTGTCTATGGTAAAACTGCCGACGAACGACCTTGCAAAACTATCGAAAATCCAATAAAAATAGCTGAGCTTCATCAAACCATTTACCATACGCTTGGTATAAAACCCGAAACTCAATATGAAATAGAAAAAAGACCTTTTTATACCACCCCCGACGGAAAAGGAAAAATGGTAAAAGAGCTTTTAGCTTAAGGGAAATATAAGCAACCTCCCATAAAAAAAGGATTCGAATTTATTAAAAACACTCAAAGAGGATTCATTTATTATTATAGTAAAAAAGAGGCTATTGAGCATCTTTGCAATGCATTCGATTATACTTCAGAGACATTTGCTACTATGACAGATAAAACTTTAGAAGAAGAACGTGTCCCAACCTAATCTCCGATAGAGACTCGGCGACGTTAAAATAGTGGATTGACTTGTTAGTTTAGTAGTAAGTTCAGAGTCCCCTAGCGGGAGACTCTGAACAAACCAAAGATGTTCTAGCAAAGTCTACGATAAGGAC
>DAIQBE010000477.1:0-3352 GCA_036781325.1 Leadbetterella sp.
TTAAAACTACTGGGGTTTCTTTTGATGCCTCACCAAAAGCTTGATGAAGACCTAGACTGCATGGAACTTGTCCTATTGCTTGTCTACCACTTGCTAAAATTAAGGCAGAAACAATAAAAGCGAATACGTGTAAATTCTTTTTCATTGTGAGAAAGTTTTTATGCATTTAATTAATTATGTTTAACTAATACTCAGAACACCCAAGCTTAAAAATATAAGTATGCAATTTAAAAATTTTTTACCTTACTTTAAAAATATATGAGGACTTATTTTACATAATCATACAAATTTTAGTTAAAAGTTAATATTTTACCCCTAATTTTGTAATAAAAAAATAAAAATATTATTCATGAGTTTATTAACAGTAGGTTCTGTAGCATTTGACAAACTGGAAACCCCATTTGGAAAAACAGATAAAATTGTAGGTGGTGCTGCAACATTTATAGCATTAACAGCTTCATATTTTACAAAAAACAATAATTTGGTGAGTATTGTTGGTGGAGATTTCCCCAAACAAATGATAAAAACATTTCAAGAACATGGAGTGAATACCGAAGGATTAGAGGTAAAAGAAGATGGTAAGACTTTTTTTTGGCATGGGAAATACCATGAAGATATGAATAATAGAGACACCCTTGATACTCAATTAGGGGTCTTAGACAATTGGAATCCAATAATTCCTGACTCGTATCAAGATACCCAGTTTCTTATGTTGGGAAATATGGTGCCAGCAATTCAACATCAAACGTTGAGAAAATTAAAGACTAGACCAAAATTCGTAATGTTAGACACCATGAACCTTTGGATGGACATAGCCATGGATGATTTAAAGAATGTAATTAGCGAAATCGATTGCCTAACTATTAATGATGGAGAAGCCAGACAGTTATCGGGTGATTATTCACTAAGAAGAGCAGCTAAATCAATAATGGCGATGGGTCCAAAAACACTGATTATTAAAAAAGGGGAGCATGGAGCTTTACTTTTTCAAGAAGATAAAATCTTTTTCTGTCCTGCATTACCTTTGGAAGATGTATTTGATCCAACAGGCGCAGGAGATACGTTTGCGGGAGGATTTATTGGCTACATAGCAAAAACTGACGATTTAAGTTTTGAAAATATGAAAAGGGCACTAATCTACGGATCTGCGATGGCATCTTTTTGTGTAGAAAAATTTGGTTCAGAAAGAATACAAAACCTTACCCAAAACGAAATAAATAATAGAATAGCTGAATTTGTACAATTGGCAAGTTTTGAAATTAAATAATTTTATTAACTTTTTCAAAAAAAATGGATTGGTTCAAACCAATTCATTTTTTTTGAAACTCTATTGTAAAAAAATCAGAATCCTCCCCTGTCAGAGTACACCCTCCTTCTACTTAATTTTAAATCTCTTAATAAGGAAGACCTAGGTTGTAAAGTAAAACTATAGTTACTCGCTCTTAAATTATTTCCTGCAATCGGAGTCCAATTTAAGCTCATGTCCCAGCAATGAAGTTCTCTCATTATACCAATATTTGTTAGCGTTACAGACTTGAAAACGAAATCCCAACCCGAACTATAATTAAGTTTCCATTTAGGTGTTAAACTTAAATCACCAGAAAACTGAAAAGCCTGAACTAACTGAGCTGCCGCAAGACCTTGTCTATTATAGGACAAATTATAACTTAAATTTAAACTCCACGGAATACTAAAATCTACATAGGCCAATGGATTTGATTGCACAAATTTTTGCATGGCCTCTTTTGCAGGATCATTTACTGGTGTAGGCTTTGGTTTGTTTTTCTTAAATTTTTCAGGAGAAAAAGTAGTGCCAATGGAAACATTAATAAAGCTTAGATATTTCCCTGCATAACCATCATGTTTCCATTTATAAACAGGCACCTTTCTACCCGCTTGGTTACTAGTATTTTCCAAATCTTCTACATACGTATATGGATCAAAGTTGGCATTGAAATTTAAAGTTATAAGATTTTTAAACAAACTAGTATTTGCACCTAAATTAAAATCCGCAAGATTAAATCCTGCCTTTATGGTATCTGTCTTGTATTTATAAAGTTGTTCAATTGCAAAAAAGTTATAACTTGACCCAATACTGAGATTATCTAACAGCGAAACTTTCTCAAATGATTTTTCAGCTGTATCTGATTTTGCTCTCAATTTAGCTTCTAATTGGTTGGTAACATTAAAGTTCATACTTCCTGATGCACCGCTTGCACTACCTAACTCTTGAAATCTCGGCATATATCGCTCCAGAATATCGTCCTTCCTAACCCGAACAAATTGATAATAATTTCCATTCTTTGAAAGATCTGGATTATAACCCACACTTACAGAAGGTGCCATGGTATGTCTTATCGCTTGTAATCTTCCTTTTTTACCAAATTGATAGGTGCCGTACACTCGAGTATTTAAACTTAAGCTTGATGACCAATTACCAACGGAAAAAAAAGGAACCCCTGATTCCCTTGCAGTTAATGTATCAATTTTAACTGCATTAGCAGATTCTATGTATTCGTAACTAAGCCTCTTTGTATATATATCGCCTCTATAGGAAAAACTAGGGGTTAGATTAATATATTTAGCGAGTTTAAAATTTGGCAAAGCGATTGGAACAGAAAATGAGGATCTGAATTGGCCTAACTCTGACAGAATATATCGAATATCTTCCAAAGACTTTAATTCAATAACTGATTGGTTACGGGCCCTGCCTAATGATTGTTGTCTCAGCTCTTCGTTTGTTAAGGGTCTGTTTTCTACCCCAACTACATTATAATCTGTATAAGTGGTGCTACGGCTTCTGCTAGTGATGTCGTTAGAAACTTTATAGCCTCCACTCAAATCAAGCCCCAATCTAAAGGCATCGTACCAATTGCCTAGTTGCTGTTTTTCTTTTACAAAAGGATTAAATTGATTCAAACCAAAACTATAATCTAAAGATGAGTTCAGCACTTTAGTAGAAACGTTTTGATCCACCCTAAAACCAGAGCTAGTCCTAATTAACTTGCCAAAATTTCTTGTATATTGTACGGATGATCCAAATGCATTATTTGTGTATTGGTCTAGCTCATCCAATCTTCTGTTATTCCTATTAAAACCATTACTAACTAAGTTTACATTAGCCGAAAAACTTCTATCAGGCCTTCGATTTTGGGGAGAATGAGACCAAGAAATGTTAAAATCTTTTGAAGGAGGTGTTTTCTCAATTATATCTCCAGATTTATTAAAATTAAATTGTAAGTTTAAATTTCCAGCATATTTGTATTTTCGGGTATAAGTCGATTGAAGTCCGACTCCCCAGCTACCTTTGGAGTAAATTTGGCCAATAAGCTTCGCCCCAACGTATTCGTTA
>DAIQBE010000478.1:0-3349 GCA_036781325.1 Leadbetterella sp.
TTATACCCTGTTTTTGCAAAAGAAATAGCTTTAATAGAAAAGAAAAAAGAGTATAATTTGAGTAATAGTTTTAATTCCTCCGGAGTTTTACATGTAAATAATCAGTTTGGTGATGTAAAAATTGTTTTTTGGAACCAAAAACAAGTTCAAGCAAAAGTGACGGTAATCGCCAATGCTCCAAGTTTGGATTTGGTTGAAAATTTTCTTAGTTCGGTCAATGTTACGTCAGATAAAATAGAGGATGATGTTTTTTTTAAAACAGAAATTAAAAGAAATGAAATGAGTAAAAGTAACTGGCAAAGGGGAAAAGAAACCAATTTTAGAATAAATTATGTGGTCTATATGCCCAACGATGCTGAATTAGATTTAACAAACTCATTTGGCACGGTAATAATTCCTCATTTTGATGCTCCCTTAAGTTTAAATCTAAGTTATTGTGATTTACAAGCGGATGATATAATCAATACAGGTTCGAATCTGAATCTGAATTTCGGTTCCGCAAATATTAAGTCAATGAACGGGGGTAGTTTTAATGCTAACTACACCAATGTGGCTTTAGGTGACGCTAAAAACATGAAAATCAATAATAATCATGGAAACTTTAGAGTTAAAACTCTTTCAGATATTGCAGGAGTGTTAAATTATTCAGAAGGGGTTTTAGGTAGCATTACAGAAGGAGTTAAACTTAAATTAAATTATACCAACAAATTAGTAATTGGAGAGATAAACGACAAAATTAAAAATTTGGAATTAATGGTTAATTATTCTGATATTAATTTACCTGTTTCTGAAACATTTTCCGGCAATTTTGATATTAAGACTACGCATGGTAGTTTTAAAATTAATTCTGATTTATCAGTAAAATATTTAAGAAACTCTGAAATCGAGGTAAGAGATCCTAAAAATCAGAAAATTAATATTTCCAATTTTTACCAAGGAAAAATAGGCAAGAATGCCGGAAATTCTAATATAGTTATTATTTCAAACTATGGAGATGTGAAAATAAAGTAATTTAAAGAGGCTCACTTTAATATTGTCCTGTCGAAAGCATTACTAATGTACAAGCCTCCAATACTTCAGTTCCTTGAGCTTTTAATTTTTCTTCAAGTTCGAAGTTCTCGGCCCCAGGGTTGAAAATCACTCTGTTTGGTCTCATTTTCAAAAGAAAATCTTCATATTCTTTTTGATTATTTTCTCCTAAATAGATAGTAACAGTGTCAATGTTGGAGCTAATTTCTTCCATTTTTGTTTTAATAGCTACATTTTCAATTGTACCCTCTTTTTTGCCAAGAAGTTCTATATCGATTCCTTTGGATAGTAATTTTTGAGCAGCTAATAAAGCATATCTACCAGGTTTAGTACTTGCTCCTAAAACCAATGTTATATTTTTTTTATTCATATTTAAAAAGTGAGATCTACCTCTATAGTTTCTTCTTTTCTTTTTAAAAGGACTTTTACTGTTAATCCCTTTTCAAACTTACTTAAAGCCTCCATATAACCATACACATCTTTTATTTCGAATGTTCCAATTTTTAAAATTATATCACCTGTCTTTATTCCAGCTTTTTCCGCAGGTCTTCCATCAGATACGCCATCTAATCTTAAACCAATACCATCATAAGAATAATCTGGAATTACTCCTAAAGTTACTTTAAACGAACTTTTCGTTGCATTTGAATGAGGGTTTGATGTTTTCTTAAAATCGAGAATTGGGCTTATATTGATTTGACTTATTACATTTATTACATACTTCAAAAGTAAAGCTTCACCTCTTAGGTTAATTAATGCTATATCGTCACTTGGTTTATGATATTCGGGATGAGCCCCAGTGAAAAGAAACAAAACAGGAATATCTTTTAAGTAAAAAGAGGCATGATCTGAAGGACCAATTCCAGTAGAATCTAAATTAAACTTAATTCCTAAATCATTTGCAAGTTTTGCTGCATTGTTTTCCCAAAAAGTACTTGTGCCAATTCCTCCAATGCTAACTCCTTTTTCTTCTCTGTACCTTCCAATCATATCTAAATTTATCATACAATTTATATCTGACGCTTTTAAACTTGCATTGTCAAGAAAGAACTTAGAGCCCATCAAACCTAATTCTTCTCCTGAAAAGGCAATGAATAAGAAATTATAATTTTCTTTAATCTTATTTTTACTATAATATTTCGCCAATTCCAACATACCAGCAACTCCAGAAGCGTTGTCATCAGCACCATTATGAACCATTCCGTTAGAATTACTTTGCAAAGAGCTGCCTTGGTCTCCCATTCCTAAATGGTCATAATGAGCACCAATCACTATTGTTTTGGATTGATTATTATCTAAAAATCCAATTACATTGGAGGCATTAACAGTTTTGCTATTTGGTGGTATGCCTTTTTTTGCGGGAAATACCTGTAGAAACGTTCCATTTTCACCACTTGGTTTTAAACCTATTTTTTTGAAATTCTTAATAATATAGTTAGCTGCAATTTTTTCTTCTGCGGTTCCTGTACCTCTCCCTTTTAGTTGGTCTGATGCTAAAAAAGAGATGTGCTTTTTAATAGATTTTTCTGGAATAGGTTGAGCACCTGCATAAAATATGCAAAAAAAGAATAAAAAGAGGAATTTCATTTTCTTGGAGTTGTAATAAATAATTAAAAACAATACAATCTATTTTAAAATTTCAATTTATAATAATTAATTAAGAAGAATTTAATGAATAAATGGTAGAATGAAATCTGGATTGAAAAAATAACTACAAATGAGAGTCCTAATTTAATTTTTTTGTCTAAAAATCTGCATTGAAAACAAAGCTCAGAAAAATTAGGAAGTAAATTGTTTACAAAAATGAGTGCTTGTGCTTGAGGCATCAATTATATTTTTAATTTTGTATTAATATAAATTAAAAAGTATGTCAATGATGGATATGATGGGTATGATGGGCAAAGTCAAAGAAATGCAATCCAAAATGCAAGAAGCCCAAGAAAAACTTGCCGATATTGTAGCCTCGGGTGAGGCTGGTGGAGGGATGGTAAAAGTTTTAGTAAATGGCAAAAAAGAAATATTGAAAATTGAAATTGAACCAGAATTAGTTAAGCCTGAAGAAGTTGGAATTTTACAAGATTTAATAGTTGCTGCAGCCAATATAGCATTCTCTAAAGTAGAAATTTTGGCCAAAAATGAGATGAGCAAAGTAACTGAAGGTATTTTGCCTAAGATTCCGGGGTTTGATTTAGCAAATTTGTTCAACAAATAATGAATTTTCAAACGGCTGTTGTTATTTTGAATTATAATGGGAAAGAATTTCTCCAAAAATTTTTACCCTCAGTAGTAAAATTTTCAACAACTGCTAAAATATTTTCTT
>DAIQBE010000479.1:0-3345 GCA_036781325.1 Leadbetterella sp.
GCTGGTGAAGGTCTTACCTCTAGAATTACTTATAATAATTTTACTGACAAGACTGTAAGATTTGGTTTTACAAGCGATGACGAAATGGGGATTATTTTTGGATATTATTATGAAGAATAAGTTTAAAATCTATTTTGAAGGCAAATAATAAATCATACAAATAGGCATTAAATTTTTAAATATTACTTTCGCTCTTGGAATTTTGATGAAAATTATTTTTAAAAACAGGTTCTAAATTTAATAAAAACCTTGTTATTAAGACATAAAAAAAGGAGCATTAAGCTCCTTTTTTATTTTATTATTTTTTCTTTCTATGTACCTTAATCATATCAGCATCTGCTAATATTCTACCACAGTGCTCGCAAATAATGATTTTTTGCTTATCCATAATATCGGCTTGACGCTGAGGTGGTACTACATTGAAACATCCACCACAAGCCCCTCTATCTACTGCAACAACGGCAAGTCCATTTTTAGCTCCTCCACGAATTCTTTGATAAGCTTTTAATAGCCTATCTTCTACTTTCTTGCCTTGTTTATCACTTTGCTTAATAAGTTTTTCTTCTTCATCTTGGCTTTCGTTTACCAATTTATCAAGTTCCAATCTTTTTTGTTCTAAAACAGCGGCTCTTTTCTCTCTACTTCCATCCGTATCACCAATCTCTTGTTGCTTTACGGAGATTTTATATTCTGCCTCTTTAATTCTTTTTTCTGAAAGTTGAATTTCTAGTTCTTGCAATTCTAATTCTTTTGAAATAGCATCAAATTCACGATTATTTCTAACGTTCATTTGTTGATCTTTGTATTTCAAGATTAGCTTTTCAGATTCTTTTTTGTTGTGAATGTGACGGTCAATTTCTTCTTTAAATACTTCTATTTCTTTCTGAAACTTAGAAATTCTGGTTTCTATGCCAATTACTTCATCTTCAAGGTCTTTAACTTCTTCGGGCAAATCTCCTCTAAGTTTTCTTAATTGATCTAGCCTTGAATCTATCTCTTGAAGTTCGAGAAGTGTAATCAGTTTGTCTGCAATTGTAATCTCCATATACTTAAAAATGTAAAAAGAACTTCATAAAGCTCTTTCAATAATAATATTTAATTGGATTGGTATCTATTTCTGATAAATAAGTCGCAAAATTAATGAATTTTTTTGATATATTTTCTACTAATAAATCTTTTGTAAATTGTTCACTCTCAAAATGCCCAATATCTGCAATAATTATTTGGTTTTCAGCATCAAAAAACTCGTGATACTTATAATCTGAAGTAATAAAAATATCAGCCCCTGCTCCTTTAGCCTCATTTAATAGAAAACTTCCTACGCCACCGCAAATGGCTATCTTTTTTACTTTGTTTTTATGACTTTCTGTATGTCGAATTACACTTAATCCCATTTTTTCTTTTAAAAATGGCAAAAAATGCAACAAATCCATTTCATTTGCTAAATCTCCAATTGCCCCTGAACCTACTTCCTGATTTTTGTTTTCTAATAGGTGCAAATAATAAGCAATCTCTTCATAAGGATGACCAGATTGCATTCCTTTCAAAACCTGATTTTTTAAATAACTCGGAAAAATTACTTCAATTCTAGATTCTTCCACTTCTTCCAATTTCCCTACATTCCCAATAAAAGGTTTGGCAAAATGGTTTGGTTTAAACGTCCCTTTCCCATCAGTTCTAAAACTACAGTTAGAATAATTTCCTATTTGACCAGCACCTGCATTATATAGAGCGTCTAAAAGCCTCCCTGTTGATTCCTGAGGAACAAATACTGTAAGCTTCATTAATGTCTCACTTTTAGGTGCTAAGATCTTAATATTTTTTAAGCCCAACTTCTCGGCTATTTTAAAATTCACTCCATTTGCTACATTGTCCAGATTTGTATGAATAGCATAAATAGCTATATCATTTTTTATAGCTTTAATTACCGACCTTTCAATATAGTTTTTGCCATTCAGTTTTTTCAAACCTTTAAAAATCAAAGGATGGTGAGCAACAATCAAGTTGCATTTCTTTGAAATGGCCTCATCAATAACTTCCAAAGTCACATCCAAGCTTACTAATACATTAGTTATTTCATTACTTGAATCCCCCAAAATTAGTCCGCAATTGTCATAATCTTCCTGATAACTGATCGGAGCTATTTTTTCTAAATAATCTGTTAGTTCTTTTATTATCATTTTTAAGGCACTAAATATTCGGGGTAAATTTACAATTTTATTTAGATTATGGACAAATTGAGGAACTATCTAAAATGAAATATTTCATATTTTTTCACTCTTTTCCATTATTATGCGGTCAAAGGTCCTGAGGCACAAAGGGTCCGACCTTCAAAATTGTATAAATCGGTCTTTGACCTAAGTAAAACATAATGCTACTATCATTATTTTATCCGCTCTACGATGGTTCCACCATCGTTGAGGTGTCAGGCAAGTTTTATTTGCTAAATTACTCTTCACTAATTTCAGCAGTCCATTTAGAATTCAAAGGATTAACAATCGGATTAGTCATTAAAGTTACTCCTTCAAAAATACTTACTTTTCCTACATAGTTACTTGCACTGCTGTGCAAATAATCAGATGCCCCTGAAACAATTTTTGCTCTAACTGGATTCATGTGAATGTAGTTTAATTTTAACCAAAAAAACTTTTCTGAAAAAATCTCTTCTGGATGATTACCATATTTCCAAAATTGACGATTTTCATTTCTCTTGTTAGATGTGGCCGCAAATTCAAACCTTTTCAACATCCATTCAGCCCTGCTTTCAGCTTCATTTTCAATCATCTTAATAATTTCTCTGGCTAAATATGCTTTCAAATCTCTAATTAATTCTGATAATTTACTTTGATCTGATTGAATAATAAGATGTATATGATTAGACATAATAACATATGCATATAAAACCATTCCTTTTTTATTCTTACAAAACTCAAAGGATTCAATTATTTTATCTCTATAAATACTTCTAAAAAATACATCAACCCAATCGACTATTGTAAAAGTCACAAAATGAGGTTTCGATTCATCCTATATTCTATATCCATCCATCTTTTTTTTCAGATATTTTATATTTCGAGTAAAATTCGAATGTCACCCCAACGATGGTAGAACCATCGTAGAGCATTATCACTTCAAAAGCCTGTAAATTAACAAAGTACTTCGTTTAATTAACTTTGGATATTCTTTGATATTCATGGTTTCTGTGGGTGTGTGAGCACCTGAGCCAGATGCTCCCAAGCCATCCAGACAATCCAAATAATCGGCTACATAGCTAATATCTCCCGCTCCTCTCGAACCCGGGTCGCCCTCTTTTACAGCTCCCATGCCGAGATCAACACTCACCTG
>DAIQBE010000480.1:0-3324 GCA_036781325.1 Leadbetterella sp.
CGTATGGTTATTTCAGTCGGTTTTTACAGGGCGAACAGCTGGCCTATATCAAAGGGGATGCGTCAAATGCTTATCAGAGTGCAGAGACGAAGGAAGATTATGGTTTAAAGAAGTTCTACCGCCACATTGTTTTAATGAAACAAGGTTTAGTTGTTATTTATGATGAATTGGAAGCCGATGCCGATGCCGAATGGTCATGGTTGATTCATAGTTTGAAAGACATGAAAATAGACTCGCTCCATCATACGTTTACGTCAACCATAGAAAATGCCAAAGGGATTGGAAGGTTATGGAGTTCAGAACCTCTTGCGTGGCAACTGACCAATAAATTTGATGTTCCGGCGGTGCGGTATCGCAACTATACAGGGATGCGTACCAAAAATTATGTAGATCAATGGCATTTAAAAGCCGTCAACAAGACTAAAAGTGCGAAAATTCGGTTCTTATCGGTGATTCAAATTTCAGAAAAAGGGGCAAATGTTTTACCATTTAAAGAGATTTCTGAAACAGCAGGTATCACAAAACTAACCTATAGCGATTGGGAAATAGAAGCAAATTTGTCCACGGATTTGCCCCCACAGTTACGGGTAAGTTCTGCTGCTCACAAAACGTCTTTTGCGGCGTATGGTGATGTGGTTTCTTTTCAAAATCAAGTGTACAAAGGCACAAAAAAAGAAAGTTCAAAATTGGTTGAGTTGATCAATGGAAAAGTAAAATTCTCAGAAATGGATGATGAACCACTTGCTCCAATTCGTTAAACCCAAAAAACTCAATAGACATTCTAGCGAAATAATACCGAATGTTCGGCCCCGTTTGAAAATGGCTATGACGAGCATCGATATACCATCGAGATAGGTTTGCATATGATCGGAAATAGGTGGGGCGGCCTACCGATGAAGTAACGGGGGTCGCCTTCGACTTTTATTGAAGCCGATTTTCTAATGAGCTTTTTGGGTTAAAAGGAATGTTTATGAAAAAGCTATGGCTGGCCATGGCCAAGAATGGAGTGACAGGGCTGTCTTGACTTTGATTGCCGAGAAAGTAGCTATGAAATAAGAAGAAGACATGCTTAAAAAAATATTTACGTATTTTTATAGCTAAACTTTTGATTTACATCATGAATCTAAAGGAAGGTTTATTTATGCTGGAAAGAATTGCCAAATTTTCTAAAACCTATTGCTTTTTTCTTTGTAGGTTTGGTGGAACAACTAGAAATCTTTGTGTTAAAAATAGCTATTGAAAATAAAAATCAGTCAATTTTGGGTTAAACAAGGAAATGGTTTACTTCAAAAAATAAGTGTTAATAAAAACCTCATGCCTAAATTAGTTAAATCTTTCTTTATTGCTTGGTGTATCAATACATCGGTTTCAGCCCAAAAAAATTCTATCTGGCTGGACGACTTGAAAATCAAATCCTTCTCCGAAGGCATCCCTGCGGTTTTAGGGAAAACCAATGCCGCTGGCGATTCGATTAAAATGAAAGGAAAATATTTTAACAGGGGTGTTGGGGTAAATTCTACGAGTGTTTTGTCGTTTTTTTTAGATGGTCATGCTACCGAATTTTCGGCGATTGTTGGGGTGGACGATAAAGGAGTAAAAGATTTACCCCATAAATTTTACGTAATTGCTGACAGAAAAGTCCTTTTTGAAAGCAATGACATGAAGTGGGGCGACGAACCCAAAAACTTTAAAGTAAATTTAGTCGGGGTCAAGCGTTTGGGGCTATTAGTCATCGTCGAGTCGAGGGTGACGACAGACTATTCCAATTGGGCCAATGCTAAGTTGGAAATGAAAGACGATTTCACTCCAAAAAACACCCCAAATACTGACGAAAAATACATTTTAACACCCCAGCCCGACAAAAAACCTAAAATTAATTCTCCTAAACTTTTTGGTGCAAGGCCAAACAACCCCTTTCTTTATACCATTGCAACTACCGGCGAGCGGCCTATGATTTTTTCGGCAGAAAACATGCCCAAAGGGCTGATTTTAGACAAAAAAACGGGGATTATCAATGGAAAGGTGTCAGAAAAAGGCACATACACAATCACCTTAAAAGCAAAAAATAATTTTGGCGAAGCCACCAAGAATCTTGTTATAAAAATTGGTGATACCATAGCACTTACGCCACCCATTGGCTGGAACGGTTGGAATTCGTGGGCAAGAAACATTGACCGAGAAAAAGTCATTGCCTCAGCCGATGCCATGGTAAAGATGGGCCTCAACCAGCACGGTTGGACCTACATCAACATTGACGATGCTTGGCAAGGGCAACGGGGCGGTGCTTTTAACGCCATACAACCCAACGAGAAGTTTCCAAATTTTAAGGAAATGGCCGATTATATCCATGGCTTGGGGCTCAAATTGGGGGTTTATTCCACACCCATGATCACAAGTTATGCCGGCTACATTGGCGGTTCGTCTGATACAGAAGATGGAAAGATTACGGATGAAATAGTAAAAAACAAGCGGGCTTTTCGTTACGTAGGCAAGTACAGTTTTGAACAAAACGATGCCAAACAAATGTCAGCTTGGGGGGTAGACTATTTGAAATATGATTGGCGAATCGAAGTACCTTCGGCCGAACGCATGTCGGTAGCTTTAAAAAATTCGGGGCGAGATATTGTGTATAGTATATCAAATTCTGCCCCTTTTTCTAATGCGAAAGATTGGGTACGATTGACCAATACGTTTCGGACAGGACCCGATATTCGTGATTCCTGGTTGAGCCTTTATGTTTCGGCCTTTACGCTCAACAAATGGGCACCTTACGGCGGTCATGGGCATTGGTTAGACCCCGACATGATGATTTTGGGCAACGTAACCACTGGTTCAGAGTTGCATCCTACCCGCCTAACCCCCGACGAACAGTATAGCCATGTGAGTTTATTTAGTTTATTATCAGCTCCATTGCTCATAGGTTGTCCAATAGAACAGCTAGATGCCTTCACCCTAAATTTATTAACCAATGACGAAGTCATAGAGATTGACCAAGACCCTTTGGGGAAACCCGCAAGGCTTGTGGCAGAAGAAAATGGGGTGCAAATTTGGGCTAAACCTTTAGAAGATGGCTCAATCGCCGTTGGTTTATTCAACATAGCTGATTTTGGAAAAACACCCGAAAGCTATTTCCGCTGGGGCGATGAAACGGCCAAATCCTTCACGTTTGATTTTGACAAAATTGGGTTAAAGGGTAATTACAAATTGCATGATGTGTGGCGTCAAAAAGAGCTGGGTACATTTAAAGATTCATTTAAAACAGAAATTCGTCACCATGGAGTGCTTATGCTACGAATGCGTAGCGTTTTATAAGCATATTTAACT
>DAIQBE010000481.1:0-3316 GCA_036781325.1 Leadbetterella sp.
AGGGAATAAGTTTGACATTAAGGAGTTCCACGATGAGGTTTTAAAGGATGGCTGTTTACCCCTCATTATTTTGGAAACAAAAATTAATAAGTGGATAGAAAGTAAAACTTCAAGAAATTAATAAAATCATGCTCAGTCAAATTTCCAAAATGAAAAATAAAAAGACAAGCCTCCTTTTAATTGTATGTATACCTCTGTTTTCTTTACAGCTTTTGGCTCAAAAGACATCTGAATTGGAGATAAAGAATACTAAGGCTACCCATTTATCGGAAAATAGAAAACGTCCTAATATTGTGGTAATCCTGGTGGATGATATGCGATGGGATGAGTATGGAGAGGCGGGTCACAATTATTTAAAGACACCAAACATTGATAGGCTTGCTAAGGAAGGTGCTAGTTTTGTCAATGCATTTGCTACTACTCCTCTTTGCTCACCCAGCAGGGCAAGCTTTCTAACTGGTCAATATGCCCATACCAATGGTATCATAGATAATACAGCTCGAAATGAACAAAGCCACCAACTAAATACATTTCCAAAACAACTTCATGAAAAAGGCTATGCCACTGCATTCATCGGTAAATGGCACATGGGCAATGATGATTCGAAGCGTCCTGGGTTTGATTATTGGGTTTCGCTAAAAGGACAAGGAGAAGCCACTGACCCTGCTTTAAACATCAATGGTAAACAAGAAACTGTAAAGGGATACGTAACCGATATTCTCATTGATCACTCCCTTCGATTTATAAAGCAAGATCGTAACCAACCCTTTTTGCTGTATCTAGCCCATAAGGCTCTTCATCCCAATGTAATACAAAGTGATGACGGCAAAGTTGTAAATATAGGAGAAGGTGATTTTGTCGCGGCCGAAAGACATTTGGGAATGTACCAATCTGCTGTATTTAGCCGCAGACTCAACTATAATATCCCACCACTCGACAAGCCAGCTCTCATGCAAAAAATAGAAGGTGTGCCACCTTTAAGCCCTGAAACTTCAACCAAAGAGAAGACCATTCGGGATCGTTCAGAAATGCTGATGGCAGTAGATGAAGGTCTTGGGCTTATAGTTAAAGCCCTTGAAGATAAAGGAGAATTGAACAATACTATTGTGGTATTCACCAGTGATCACGGGTATTGGTATGGAGAACATTGTCTTGATTTAGAACGACGATTGGCTTACGAGGAAGCTATTCGCATCCCTATGCTTGTCAGATACCCACCTTTCATCAAAGCCCAAACAAAGCCCGAACAAATGGTATTAAGTATAGATCTTGCTTCTACATTACTTGACTTGGCTGGCGAAACTCCAGGGAATCATCTTCAAGGAAAATCGTGGGTTCCAATTTTTAACGGAACAGTCAAGGATTGGCGAAAATCTTTTCTCGTGGAATATTATAGCGACACGGTATTTCCACGCATATTGAAAATGGGCTACAAAGCAGTGCGAAACCAGCGTTACAAATATATACACTATGTGGATTTGGAAGGAAAGAATGAACTCTATGACCTTGCCAAAGATCCCTTTGAACTTCATAATGTCATTAATAACCCAAATATGAATGGTACGCTCAAAAAAATGAAAATTGAATTAAATACGGTGTTAAGCCAAAGTGGAGCCGACAAGCTACCCTAAAACAATGAAAATAAAACATCCTTTTTCATGCCTTTGGCTCGTAGAAGCTAAAAGCACCCTATTTTCTTAGGATTTAAATAATAAAACAAATTTCAAAAATGAAAAATAAACAAACAACCCTCCTATTTCTTGCACTATTCCATGCGTTTTCTTTTCAGTTGTTGGCTCAAAATCCAGCAAAACGCCCGCTAAAACCTTCCGATGTTTACCGTTTGCAAAACTTAGGCGACCCGCAAATTTCGCCCGATGGAAATTGGGTTGCTTACACGCTTTCTTCGGTGGATTCGGTGAAAAATAATCGTAATTCAGATATTTGGATGGTTTCTTGGGATGGCAAAGAGTCTATTCAACTCACCCACACACCCGATGGCGAGTCGCAACCCCGTTGGAGTCCCGATGGCAAATATTTGTCTTTTGTTTCTTCTCGAGGAGGTTTAACTGGTAGTCAAATTTGGCTGATGGATAGACGTGGAGGTGAAGCCAAACAATTGACGGATTTGAAAAAAGGTGATTTATCAGATTACGCTTGGTCGCCCGATGGCAAAAAGATTGCTTTGGTGATAAAAACCCCAAGCGATACTTCAAAAGTAAAAACACCGAAACCCATCGTACTCGACCGTTATAAATTCAAGCAAGATGTGGAAGGATATTTAACCAAAAAACCTATTCATCTGTATCTGTACGAGATTGCAACGAAAAAATTGGACACGCTCACGAAGGGAAATTACAATGAAAATTCTCCAAAATGGTCGCCCGATGGTACTCAAATTGCTTTTTTGAGTAATCGCACCGAAGACCCCGACCGCAATTCGAATGCCGATATTTGGGTAATGGATGCCAAACCAAACGCCCAAATGAAACAGATTACCACTTGGACGGGCAGAGATTCTTCGCCAGAATGGAGTCCAGATGGCAAGCAAATTGCGTATTTAAGATCTACTTCTTCTGAAAATTACATCATGTATGACCAATCCATTTTGTGTGTGATTTCAAAAGATGGTGGTGAACCAAAATTATTGACAAAATCATTGGACAGACCCGTTGCCAATCCTCAATGGACAAAAGATGGCGCTTATATTATGGCTTTGGTAACGGATGACAGAACTAAGTATGTAGCTCAATTCAGCGTTTCGGACGGAAAAATGACGAAAATTGCCAGTGGAAATCGTAGTTTCAATGCTCTAGAAAAACATCCCTCAGGTAGTTTCTTGGCAACCATGAGCGACCCACAAACGCCAACTGAAATTTATGTAGTAGAAAATGGAAATCCACGTCGTTTAACAAAACACCAAGACCAATTTTTGGCAAGTTTAAACTTAGCGTCGGTTGAAGGATTTACTTCAAAAAGTAAAGATGGAGCAATGGTGTCTAATATTTTATACCGTCCATTCAATGCGGTAAAAGGCACAAAACTACCCACTATTTTCTTTATTCACGGCGGCCCAGTGGGACAAGATGAATTTAGTTTTGATATGTCTCGACAAATGTTATCGGCTTCGGGTTATAATGTTGTAGCAGTCAATTATCGTGGTTCTAATGGCCGTGGACTAGATTTTTGTAAAATAATTTCGGGAGATTGGGGAAATAAGGAAGTCTTAGATATTTTAGGAGCGGCTGATTATGTGGTGCAAAATGGCATTGCTGAACCCGATAAATTGGGTATTGGTGGATGGAGTTATGGCGGT
>DAIQBE010000482.1:0-3306 GCA_036781325.1 Leadbetterella sp.
GCGCATAATCAAATATAAAGTTTTCGTCCACCTCTACCGCAAGATTGTATCGCGTGATAAGGAGAAATGTCAAATTAGAATTTAGTAATTTAAGTCAGAATTAATTTTAAACCTATATGTAGAAAAGATGAGCAGTAATATTCATAACAATCTAGTAGAAGATTGGATAGTATTTGAGCCACAAGACATACATATAGTAGTGCTTTGACTACTTTGGTGGTAGAGGTATGCTAGACAATATTTGTATATTTTGAAGTTTAAATGATACATACTATTGAGGTAAGAAGTAGCATTGGAGTAGGCATATGGTGCAATCGTGCGGAAGCGGGGGGGTATAATTCTTGTTCGAGCGTTCTATTTCATATTAATCGAAAAGACTTATTCTGGAAGTCAAACAGAGTAGGTCTCTTCTAATTCATTTTATAAATTTACTTTTGAATTGATCTGCGATAATTAAGATAGCAGAAAATGGTATTAACCATATCAATAACAAAAGTATGAAAGCCCTCGAGGTACTTAAATCTTTCCGCCTAAATATTAAAATAGTTGTAAAAATATTTAATAATAGATAGATAAGTACTAAAAGGTTCAATTGAAAAGTAGGTATTAAAAAGCTCATAATTGAAATATAATTTAATATGGATACTGCATTTTTATTAGGTAAACACAACCGAAATCTTGCCAGCTACTGCACGATTACATAGTGTGGTAAGGAGAAAAGCCAAAAAACAAGGTACGATTTAATATTCAAAGCTCAAACAAATTTTAATCCTATATTTAGAAAAGATGAGCAGTAATACACAAAACAATCCAGTAGAAGAAGTGATAGTATTTGGGCCTCAAGACTATTCATATAGTAGTGCAGTCGACTACTTTTGTGTTGGTGGTATGTTAGACAATATATGTATATTATGAAATTTAAATGATACATACTATTGAGGTAAAAAGTAGTATGGGAGTAGCCACACGATGCAATCGTGCGGTAGCGGGCAGACAAGAAGTTGGCGATTTAGGAGACCAAAACTATCAGCAACTGCTGAACTTGATATGAAGCATAAAGTTTAAAATTACAACTGAACCGCCAATTTCTTGTAGCTGTTGCTAGCTGTAGTTGTTCTATCTGTCAACTGTCGGTATACACCGTTCCACAATTCAATTCTTTGTTTTAATGAACGCACCACTACTTCTTCTGCTTCTTTCCAATATTGTTCGTTGTTTTTACAAAGATTGGCTGTCATTTGCATAGCAAGATGGCTATGGTGATCGCCATCAACTTCAATGTGCCTTTCGATATAGTATTTAAAAATAGAAATATCGTCTGGAAAGTTCTTGTGCATTTCACGTATTATGGAGATAAACATTCCTGGGATGAGGTCTTCGCGTCCAAAAGTGAAAATAGCTGATTGCAAATAATCTTTTCCGCTTTCAATAACATCGAACGTAAAGTCTACAAAATCTTTTGCTTCTTTCGGAGTTTGTGAGGACAAATAAGCGGAGTTAAAGTCGCCAGTATTTTTTAACACGTCTGTAAAAACTTCAATTTTAGAGGTATCTGCTCCACATTGTTTCATAGCATCAAGATATAATTCAAAATGACTTTTCCTTATACCATTTAGGTCTATGTCTGATTCTTCACCACAGACAATTTCGTTAATGAGATATCTTGTGTCTGCCATTCCTTTGGGAAACCAAGGAACAGATGTGCACGTCAAGTTGCCTTGTAGCGTTTTTAATAAAGACATAAAGTCCCAAACAGCGTATACGTGGAATTGCATAAATACTTTTAAGTCGTCTATGTCTTTAATTACTGAATAAACTTTATGATTAATAATTTCTTGTCTTAATGGTTCAATTGTCTTTTTAATTTTTTCAATTTGCGGTGTCATTATTCCTTATTTTTTATTAGATAACATTTTAAATTAGCTAATGTTTGAATTTCTATGATTTCGTTTTTTAACATTTGTGCCCACGCTCTTCTACAACTTCCTGTTATAAAAGCGGGCACTGATAGCTATCTATGGTGGATTTTCCATCCTTTTATAATAATTTCAAGTTTAAATATTCACTCAAAACTGTCCACTACTTTCTGGCACAGAGAGTTTCTGGCTTCCAAGCTATTTCAGATCAAGATAGTCCAGTTTTAAGGAATGAAAAGAACCAGATTTTGTTTGATTTGAAATTAAGAGGCCCAAAAAAAGAACGAATCAAACGATATTTTTAGAATAAATATACCTAAAGTTGCAGCCTTTTGTTAGGCATAGTTTTATAAGGACCTACTCCATAAATTGGCAGGCTGAATTTCTAGAAAAGTACATTGTTCGGGTTAAATAAATTGATATTATTTTATTAGAATATACCTGGCAGACATCCAGAAGATTGAAAACGCAGGAAATAGAAAGAGATTCAATTTAGCTTCATTTGCTTTCTTAAAGTCTTGGCACGCAAATCCTTGCCATCGTGGCTCCAGCCGGGTGAATAGAAAATGTATTTGAGTTTATCTTTCCATGATTTTGCACGCATCACATCTTTTAGAATGGCAGAATACTCATGCGTAGCAACTTGTAAAGGGTTGTAGGTTTCAATATTGGTGGTTAGGCCATAAACGGGTTTTTCCTTTTCCGTTTCTTCTGAAAACGTGCCAAAGAGCTTATCCCAAATTATTAAAACCCCTGCATGGTTTCGGTCCAAGTATCGGGTATTGGAGGCGTGGTGCACCCGATGGTGGGAAGGCGTATTGAAAATACGCTCAAACCAAAGTGGCAATTTGTAGACCAAGTCGGTATGTACGAAAAACTGATACACTAAATTTAAACCCATCATCATGAAAATCATGAGGGCATCGAAACCCAAAAGGGGAATCCACAGCCAAAATATAAATTTATGAATGCGTTCGCCCACACCCTGGCGGAGTGCCGTGCCATAATTATATTTTACGGAAGAGTGATGTGGCACGTGCCCCGCCCAAAAAAGACGTACCTCGTGGTTTAATCTATGAAACCAATAATAGGCAAAATCATCGAAAAAAAACAAGAGTATCCAAGCCCACCATTGTCTATCAACGATATTTTTTAACGGGCTAATTTCGTGTAAATAAAAGAAAGCCAAAAATGCCAAAATTTTTGGGAAAAACTCAACAATACCAGAAAAAATCCCCATTGAAATCGAAACTAGTAGATCTTTTGTTTGATACAATTCAGGATTTTCTTTTTTGCCGATATACCATTCTACCAACATGGACAACAAAAAAATAGGAATAGCAAAAGGGATTGCTTTATCGTTTTGGAGCTGCTCAATTATGTTTTGGAG
>DAIQBE010000483.1:0-3298 GCA_036781325.1 Leadbetterella sp.
TGGCAATGATCAAGTACGCTTTGATATGGCTTTTAGAATAATAGTACCAGAAGCTGAAATCATCACTCCTATTCGTGACCTAAAACTTTCCCGAGAGGCTGAAATTGAATTCTTAAAAGCCAAAGGGGTAGTAAGAGAATGGCACAAATCAACTTATTCTATTAACCAAGGTCTATGGGGAACATCCGTAGGAGGAAAAGAAACCTTAAATTCATGGGATAATCTGCCTGAAAGCGCATGGCCAACGCAAGTTACAAAGAAAAAACCAGTAGAAATTACCTTGCAGTTTGTAAAAGGTGAATTGAAAGGAGTTAATAATCGTAAGTTTAAAAACCCAGTAGAGGCCATTCGTAGGGTTCATTCTTTGGCTTCTCCATACGGAATCGGAAGAGATACACATGTAGGGGACACCATAATTGGTATAAAAGGCCGCGTTGGTTTCGAAGCGGCAGCCCCAATAATTATAATTAAAGCACATCATTTATTAGAAAAACATGTGCTCACTAAATGGCAACAATTTCTAAAGCAAAACTTAGCTGAATTTTACGGAATGCAGCTTCATGAAGGACAATTTGGAGAGCCGGCTTTGCGAGATATTGAAAAGTTTTTAGAAAATTCTCAAGGGCATGTAACCGGAACCGTAAGAATTAAACTTTCATTATATAATTTCCAAATGCTGGGAATTGAATCAAAGTATGATTTAATGTCACCCGTTTTTGGTTCATACGGCGAGATGAATAATGCTTGGTCTGGTGATGATGTAAGAGGGTTTTCAAAAATAGCTTCCAACCAAACCATGATTTATCAAAAAATTCAAGAATTGGCCGAGAAATAGCTGTTATACTTTTTCATTACTCTAAACTTTAAATTTTCTTACTATTAACACCAATGAAATTTACAATTAATGCTTTAATTTTAATTTTTGGATTTCATTGGTCCATTGCACAAAGCATTAACCTACAATTAAAATTTATAGATAAATTCGAAAATCCTATTACGGGAGTAACCGTTGTGTTGAAAAACAAAAAAAACGAGAAGGTACAAATTGCCAATTTCACAGACTCTACGGGTTTCACGACTTTTAAAGTCAATCAAAATGAGCAATTTTTACTTTCAGCCACTTCCATTGGTTTTAAAAAATTTGAAAAAGAAATTTCATCCAACGAAAAATTTTATAGTATCCTATTAGTAGATGACAATCAAACACTTGAATCTATTACCATAACAGCAAAAAAGCCCTTAATTCGTCAAGAAGACGACAAAACCATTGTAGATCCCGAACCTTTAGCCCAAACTTCAACTACAGCATTAGAAATTTTAGAAAAAACACCAGGCTTATTTGTGGACCAAGAAGGTAACGTATATTTAAATAGTACAAGTCCAGCCACCATATATATTAATGGACGAGAACAAAAAATGAGTGCAACAGATGTTGCATCAATTTTAAAAAGTTTACCTCCCAATAGTATCGAAAAAATTGAGATCATCCGAACCCCATCTGCAAGTATGGACGCCTCCACGTCTGGAGGTTCGGTAAATATTGTTTTAAAAAAAGGCGTAAAACTTGGCAGAACTGGAACAGTAAACGGAGGCTTTAATCAAGGCAAATTTGGAAATCAATTTACAGGGATCAGCCTGAATAGAAGCCAAGACACAAAAAGCTCATTTATTAATTTTAATGTAAGTCATAGAGATAGTTACGAGTCATCAGAATTTATTAGACTACTAAAAGACGCAAATTACAATGAAACTAAACTAAAAACTGAAACCTACTCAAGATTGCCCGGATATAGCTTTTTTACGCTACTTGGAGCCAATATAGATCTTTCAAAAAAACTAGAAGTTGGTTATGATGCGAGACTTAATTTAAACTCATCTAGGTCAACAACAGAAAACAACAGCCTAGTTTTTAAAGAAAACGCAACGACCCAAAAAATTTCTGAAAACCTTAATGCCCTAAAAAATCAAACAGAGTCTTATTCAATAGCCCAAGGCGTATTTTCAAAGTATAAATTTGATGAGAAAGGTTCCGAACTTAAAGTAGACCTTTCCTTTAATTATTTTGGAAACGATGGAAATCAGAATTACTTAACCGAGTTCACATTTCCAATAAAAAATCTTTTGGGTGGGGTGGGCGACTGGAAAAATAAAAGAAGTCTTTTTGCGGGCCAAGCAGATTTTAAATATTATTTCCCAAAGAAATTTACATTGGAAAGCGGCTTAAAGACTTCTGTTCAAAATTTCGAAAATTCTACCCAATATTTTAAAGACGGTAATATTAAAGATACGTTTAGAACCAATAGTTTTACTTTTTTTGAAAACATAAATGCGGCTTATCTGCAATCTTCAAAAACTTTTGGAGCATTTATTTTGAAAATAGGAACTCGATTAGAAAACACCGTAATGAAAGGTAATCAGATTATTCCTAGAGATACCACATTTAACATTAATAGAACAGACCTTTTTCCATATGTGTATTTTAGTCGAAAACTATTCAAAATAGCAAACTATGAATTACGTGGATTTTTAGTAGCAAGAAGAACCATCACAAGGCCTGTCTACGAAAATTTAAATCCTTTCCCTAGGTTTGTAGATCAATATATTTATGAAAGTGGTAACCCTGCTTTAAAACCACAATTCACTACAAATTATGAAGCTAACATTAGTTTTGAAGATCGTCCGATTTTTGCTTTTGGAAGAAACTATGTGAAAGACATTTTCACGAGTGTGGTATATCAAGATAAATCAAACCCTTTGGTTTCCTATCGCACTTACGACAATCTGGGTAAAAATCAAGAAACCTATTTTAGGATTTTAGGAGCAATTCCTCCTGGGGGAAAATACTTTTTTGTTGCGGGTACCCAATATTCATTTAATAAATATTCAGGAATTTTAGACAATAAACCTTTTACTTTTGAAAGAGGCTCTTGGCGATTTTTTTCCTACCATCAACTAAAAATTGACGACCGTTCTACCTTATCTCTGAATGGATTTATGCTAGTAAATGGCCAACAGCAGTTTTACGAACTTGGAAATTTTGGACAATTGGGAGTCAGCATAAATCGCCAATATTTCAAAAAGAAAGTAATGATTAGCGCTCAATTCAACGACCTATTTTTTACGAATAATTACACATTTACTTTAAACCAAGGCAATATTAATGCCTTAGGAAATCGGAAATCAGATACAAGGAGATTTGGAATAAACTTTCGCTATAGTTTTGGACAGAAAAAACGAAATGAAGGATTTGACCTTTTTAATACAGAAGGATTAGAAGAAAAATAAAAAGAAGATATTT
>DAIQBE010000484.1:0-3298 GCA_036781325.1 Leadbetterella sp.
TAAGATCCCGAGAAACAAAGGTGAATTTTATTGGAAGCAAATTGCCGGTGCTATTGAGAGCGGTGCTGAAATGCTATATGTTGCTATGTTTGATGAAATTGATGAAGGTACGGCTATTATGAAATGTGCACATAACGTTCCGCTTGGAAAAAGTGTTTTTGTTCCTATTGAAAATGAGGTTCCATCTGATCATTATTTATGGTTAACAGGAATGGCAGGTAAAATGCTTAGGGGCGAAATTCCTTTTTCAAAAAAGATGCCGGAAAGAAAATAAAATTAGCCTTAAGTTTTATAAATTTTTTGTAAAGTTAAAAACAAATACATGAAAATAAATTGCTTAATAAATTACAGACTAGGAAAGACTATTCCTAAAGCTTTAGTTTTTAATTTCATGCTGGCGACAGCTGCTTTTTCACAACCTGTCAATTCAGCAAAAACTGCTGTCAATCCAATTGATCCGGCTTTTATAGACATTTCCAAACCAACATTGTTTACTGTACCATATACCCACCTCGATGACGTGTGGCGATGGTCTTACCCACAAGTAATCCGTGATTTTTTGAAAAATACACTAGATGATAATTTTAAGGCGTTTAACGAGTATCCTAATTACGTTTTTAACTGGACAGGAGCAAATCGTTACCAAATGATGCGAGAGTATTATCCTGAAAAATATGCGGAGCTGAAAGAATGGGTTGCGGCAGGACGTTGGTTCCCAAGCGGTAATTCATGGTCTGAAAATGATGTTAATGTTCCATCCACCGAATCCATAATTCGTCAAATTCTCATGGGCCATCAGTTTTTTAAAAATGAATTCGGAAAAGAAAGTCAAGAATTTATGCTTCCCGACTGTTTCGGATTTCCCTATTCCTTGCCCTCGGTTTTACATCACTGTGGAATTCGGGGATTCTCAACCCAAAAGTTAACATGGGAATCCGCTAATGGAATTCCATTCAATATAGGCCGGTGGATTGGGCCTGATGGAAAATCGGTAATTGCGGCATTAAATGGCGGGGACTATGCGGCAGCGCACAATCATGTGTACTCTACCCATAATGAAACATTGGAGCGTTTGGAAAAGAACAGAGCGGTCAGCGGACTACCTATTGATTTTTTCTACATAGGAGGAGGTGATAAAAACAATGCAGACCGTGGCGGTGTCATTCAAAAAGTCTCTCTGGAGGCGATGAAAAAAACGCAGGAAACAAAAGGACCCATTACTGTTATTTCAGGTCAAGCAGACCTGATGTTTAGAGCCATAACTGATGAACAAACTAAAAAATTTCCAACTTGGAATAAGGATCTCTTACTTGTAAAACATTCAACTGGAGTGCTTACATCACAAGCTTATACTAAAAAATTAAATCGTAAAGCCGAACTTTTAGCCAATGCCAGCGAGCGTGCAGTTGTTGCCGCCCACCAGTTCTATGGGCTTGCATATCCTTATGGCGTATTGAATGAAGCCTGGGGATTAGTACTTCGAAATCAATATCATGATATGTTACCAGGAACCAGTATTCCTAAAGCCCACGAGGAGGGTTGGAATGATGGTATTATAGCTTTAAATAAATTTGCCGGAGTATATCAAGATGCGATTGGTGCTTTGGCAAGATCTCTCAATACCGATGTGCCAGGAGTACCGGTACTTGTTTTTAATCCACTTTCCATTTCACGGAAAGATATTGTTGAAGCCTTTATCCCTGAAGAATTGGCAAATGCAACATCTCTTTCCGTCTTTGATGCAATGGGAAAAGAAGTTCCTTCGCAAATTATAATAGGGTTTGACGGGAATAGACATATCGTATTTCAGGCAGATCTTCCTCCTATTGGCGGGGTGGTATATTCAATTCGTCAGGGAAAAACACATATTAAAAACTCAGCATTAGTTGTTCGTAAAGATTATTTGGAAAACAATAATTTCAAAGTAAGTATTAATGCCAATGGAGATATTGCAAGTATATTCGACAAAAGATTAAACAAAGAATTGCTCGAAAAACCTATACAACTTGAATTTGGAAAAAACTTTCCTGATCTTAAGCCGGCATGGCGTATTTATTGGAAAGATTTAATTCAACCGGCACGAAGTTTTGCGTCGAACCCAATTTCAATTAAAATTGTAGAGGATGGGCCTGTTCAAATTGCTATTGAAGTGATTAGAGAGAACGAAGGTTCAAAAATTACGCAAAGGATAAGACTTTCTGCAGGAGCCGATGGAAGCCGAGTGGAAACGGAGAATATGATAGACTGGAAAAGCCGGGGTACATTATTGAAGGCTGCTTTTCATTTTACAGCTCAATCCCCTGAAGCAACCTATAATTTAGATCTAGGAACCATCAAGCGTGGAAATCGAACCGAACTGCAGTACGAAGTACCTCATCATGCATGGATCGATTTAACAGATAGCTCAGGAGATTATGGTGCCTCAATTCTTTCAGGTGCAAAATACGGTAGCGATAAAGTTGACAACAATACCATTAGACTTACCTTAATTCATGGGCCTGATACCAAGGATAGTGAACAGGAAGTGCTAGACGATGGCACTATGACTGAACAAAGGTGGCAGGATTGGGGACGTCATCAGTTTTCTTATGCCGTTACAGGTCATACTGGCGATTGGCGTACAGGTAAAACCCATTGGGAAGCCATGCGTTTTGAGCAGCATCCGGCTGTTTTTGTGGTACCAAAATATAAGGGAAAAGAAAGTTCATTCTCGCTGTTAAATATCAATACTGATCAGGTAAACATACAAGCTGTTAAAATGGCAGAAGATGGCTCGGGTATTGTTGTGCGTTTACAGGAATTAAACGGGCAACCATGTAATGCGGTGAGACTATATACAGTAATTCCAATTGAAGCAGCCGAAGAAATTGATGGAGTTGAACGGCCACTAAATATAAAACATGTTTCAATAAATAATGGGTTTGATTTAGATTTTAAACCCTACGAATTAAAAACAGTTTTATTAAGAACATCAAGAGAAAAAAAGACACCTGCTGTAACTCAACCATTTGTTCTAAAATACGACACTGATATATTTAGTTATAACAACACCCGTGAAGATGGATACGAAGACCGAAAGCCGAGAAATGAAGGTCATCGAGGTAGCCTAGATGGAAAGGGTGGAACTTATCCAGCAGAGATGATAAGTGATAAGGTTCAATTGGGAAATGTCTTATTTAATATTGGTTCACGCAAAGAAGGAAATTATAATGCAGTAGCATGTGTTGGACAAAGCATTGCAATTTCTGAAGGCACAAAAGTTGTACATATTTTAGCTGCTGCAGATGTAGATACCGAT
>DAIQBE010000485.1:0-3295 GCA_036781325.1 Leadbetterella sp.
TTTTATTAGGATTTATATCAAACAAAATGGGTCTCCTTCCCGATTTTGTAATGGATGAACCAACTTCATAAATCCAGCTTTCTGAAATTAGCTCATTAATGTAAACCGTTATGGAGGGAACACTGGTATGAAGCTGTTTTGCCAACTGAGCAATAGTCATTTCACCAGAGTTATATATTTCTTTGAGAATCCCAGTAATATATTGCTTCTTTTTAATTTCAACAATTGAAAACGTCGAGGCGATTTCTGAAAAATTATTCATTATTTGCTGAGATAATTTTTAAAAACATTATTAAAATTTCTAAAATATTTATATTCAAAACGAATTAAATTTAAATTTTCAATTTTGAGAAATCAAGTTTTAATTTAATTAAACCTTGAAAAGCAATTTAATAATTAATAATCTTCAATAACTTTTAAAAAATGTGTGCCTTTCGAAGTATAAATGCTAAAATTTTGTTTTACAATATTTGGCTTGGGGCCTTCAAAAAACGAATAAAAATCTATTCCTCCGAAAGTTTTTCCAAAATTCAAATATTGAAAGATGCCTACCGCTAAATTTTTCCCTGACTTATCGAAAGCAAAACTAGTTGGCATTATAGATCCTAAATTTATAGTATTTAGATTTGAAATAGTTCCATCATTAGATAAGCTTAACACAGAAATTGAAGATTTATTTGTGTAATTTGCATTAATGGGATATTCAAATGACCTTTTCATATTACTTACTAGAATATTGATGCCATTTGGGTGTAAAACTAAATTGGAAGGATTTTCTTCTACTTCAGTTTTCGAAATAAGAAAATGATTGCCCTGGTCTTCATAATTAAATTTTATAATAAATACTTTCCCTTTGCTTTGTTCCTGATTTTTAGAATATTCGGATATTTGGTCAAGCACAACAAAATATTTTCCATCTTTTGAAAATTTTCCAACTTCTGGTAAACCTTCCATTTTTATACTATTTCCTAAAAGCTCCAGTCTAACAATCTTTTTTGTTGGCCCATCTTTTACAACCTTAATTAAGCCTATTTCTTTCGTATCTTTTTTTAAATAGGCTAAAAAATCTCCACTCGGATGCCATTCAATATCTGTTATTGCTCCCAATCCAAGAAGATTAGGTTTTTGAATTGTTCTAATTGGCTTTCCAAATTCATTTAATTCAAATACTTGTAATTCCTGATTATATGCTTCGCCAGCAACAGCCAAATATTCATTGTTTCCACTAAGAGATAATGCAATTGGATTATTTCCAACAGGAAATCTATATTCTGCTTTTATATTTCTCAAATTAGAAATATCTACTACACTTACATAATAACCATCTGGTAAATTATTCCTATCTATTGAATTGGAAGTTTCTTCTTTCTTAATTTGGCCTTTTGTTTCAATTACATAAGATAATCTATTATCAGACATAACGGCTATAGCCTTTTTATTATTCAACCATGAATTTGAAATATTTTGGTCAGAAAAGTTTTGATTATCCCCATATTGCAATGGAAAAAGAATTGCCCCCATCTTGTCTGATGCTGATTTATCTCTCTCAATAGTATTAGTTACCAAACTAAATGTACCAAAGTCCGCATCTTGCAGAAATAAAATTCCCTTCGCCTCGAAATTTATACTTTGGGAGAAACATTGAAACGAGAAAATACATAAAATAAAAAATCCTTTCAAAATAAGGTTAATTTTCATGGTAAAATTATACTAACAAGCATCAAACACTTTTACAGAATCCCAAAGATGAGAATTTTCAGCTATAAAAACATGATGATCAGGATGATCTTGATATACATCTTGATCATTTTTATTGTCAAAAATAAATGTTACACTAAGGCTATAAGAACTATCAATTACTGGCCTATTTGTGTCAGCCGGTTTACCAATATATGCTTCTCTAATTTCTGAAATTTGGGAAAGCTTAATTAATCCTTCCTTTAATTGTTTTTGATGTGATTCGTTATTTTTTTCTTTTAACCAAAAGAAAACTGTATGAACAAATCCTGTTTTTAATTCCCCCATATTAATTTTTATACTTGTTAAATAAATCGAACGTTCCTAAGAAATAAGTTGTGATAGATGAGGAATGATCTCCTCCAACTATCGGAATTAGTTCCACTTGTGTTGCCCCTTTTTTAAGCATAGCAGCGTTTGCAGTTTCAGAATTTAAAAATGGTACATACGTATCTTTGTCGCCATGATACAATCGTAAAGGTGCACTTGGTTTCCAATCAAAAACATCATTATCTTTCACTGCGTTTAAAAAACTTTCGTCAGTACCTTTCAATATTCCGTTTGAAAAAGTGGGATTCAATATTTCATCAAAACTTCTATTAACGTTTACGTTTATGCCATTTTTAGAAATATCGGTAGAAAATGGCTCTCTAAAATACGATGATATGGGTCTATTAAGTTTATATAATTTATCATAAGTCAATAAAACCCAAACATATGATCTATTATTTGTCACTTCTCCACTAGTTTTAGTGGTTAAAAAGGTGGTCATTGTTTTTGTTTTATTATAAGCCCCTGCCCCACAGCTCACAGCCTTAATATTAAATTGCCCTTTATAAGAATCTTCCAACAACTTATAGGTAGCCATTGTTGCAAATCCACCTTCAGAATACCCAGCTAAAAGAAGATTATTGTTCCAGCTAAGTTTTTCAGATTTTATAAATTCTTTCATTGCAACAATGAAATCTACATTTGGCTGTGCAAGTCCAATCCTATGTTCATAGGGGTGTTGAGAAGTTTTTGAGGCACCATACCCTAAATAGTCGGGCATTCCAATAAAAAGCCCGGTGGAGGCTAATAATGCACCAGAAGCCACCTCAGTTTCAAACTTAAAATAAGATGGGGCGTCAGTTTCATTAAAAATAGTTCCATGTTGTAAACTTGCTAATGCTAATGGATCTTTTATATCCGAAGGAATTATAAATGCTCCTGATGCGGTAACCTCATTACCCGATGGATCTTTTGTTTTATAAGTGATCCTATAAAGTTTCAACCCAGAGCGAACAAACAAGCTTAATTGATTCGCTTGATTTCCAAAACTCAATTGAAGTTTGGTTATAAACTCCTCTCTAGTTAAGGTACTTACTAATTCAGATTTTAGTAGAGAGACATTTTCAGGTTCTGGATCATTATTTTTACAAGAAAAAATAACTAAAAAAATAAAAATAAAATAAATAAAGCTGCTTCGAAATAATTTCATATTATCTAAAAAAAGTATATTTTTTGTAAGGCATTAAAAGTAATATTCAAATAAAAAGTTTTTATGAGTTAGCATAAT
>DAIQBE010000486.1:0-3294 GCA_036781325.1 Leadbetterella sp.
TTCTTCCCCCCTATTTCCTTCTCTTATCCATTTACCAGCTTTAATTTCTTGATGGGCTTTTTCAATATTATTAAACAAACAAAGCAACATACCTATTAAATGTTCAGCAACAGCAATTCTATTCCCTTCGTTTGCAGCAAAAATTTCAACACCTCGTTTTTGACACGCATTAATGTCAATCAAATCGAGCCCAGCTCCAGCCCTTCCAATAAACTTAAGTTTGGAAGCGTGCTTTAGAAAATCTTCATTAATTACAAATTTGCTCCTAATTATTAGCCCTTCATAATTTGCAACTTTTTCTAATACTTCCTCTGGCTTAATATTGGGAAAATAATCTACTTCCAAACCCAGTTCTTGAGGCATTTGAACAATAGATTCATGCATTTCATCCACAATTAGTACTCTCATATTTTTTGGAATAATTCAGAAATTTGAGCTTGCGTTTTTTCAATTAAAGCCATATAGAAGCCATCAAAACCTTCTTTGGAAGGATAAACTCTTTTTTGTTGCAGAAGTTTAAATTCTTTATTAAGTTTTAAAAAGTTGTCCACTTGGTCTTCATTTTCTGATCTTAATATCGAGCAAGTAGCATAAACCATTTTACCCCCAATTTTTAGCATTTTACTATATTCTGAAAGAATTTCGGCCTGAACAATCTTAATTTCTTCGATAAACTCAGGTTTTAGTTTCCATTTTGCATCTGGATTTCGTTTTAAAACTCCTAAACCCGAGCAAGGCACATCTAACAATAATCTATCGGCTGAATCTTTTAACCTTTTAATAGATTTAGATTCAATCAAACGAGTTTCAATGGTATCAATTCCGTTTCTTTTAGCCCTTTTTTTAAGTTCTTGTAATTTAAAATCTTCTATATCTAATGAAATTACTTTGCCTTTATTTTCCATAATAGTAGCCAAGTGCAAAGATTTTCCGCCCGCTCCGGCACAAGCATCTATCACTCGGTGTTTGTTACTCACTTCTAAAAACTCAGCTATCATCTGGCTTCCAGCATCTTGTACCTCAAAAAATCCTTTTTTATATTCTTCCAGACCAAAAACATTACTCCTTTTTTTGAGTTTTAAAGCATTTTGCACTCCTTCAACTTCATCAGAAAAAATATTTTTTTCGTCTAATAATTTTTTTAATTTTTCTTTTGAAATTTTCAAAGTATTTACTCTCAAATAAACGTCAGCTTGTGAATGCATCGCATTTAATTCCTGTTCCCAACTTTCTCCTAACTCTTTACTGCACAAATCATCCATCCAATTTGGCACTGAATATTTAATTTTTCTTTCGCTCTGAGCTAATGCTAGCTTTTCAAAAACTTTTGAAACTGGCAAAGCGGGTAAATACTGATAATTGGAAAGATCAATATGGTTTAGGATAAGCCATGTAGAAATTAAAGTTAAAAAGTCTTTCTCCTCTGAAACTCTTTCGCAATCTATTCCTGAACAAAATTTAATCAGCCTCCAATTCCTAACAATTTCATAGGTGTTTTCTGCTATAAACGCTCGATCTCTCGCTCCCCACTTTGGATTTGATTTTAAAACACCTCCAATAACTTTATCTGCTTTTCTGCCCTCATTAAATATTTCTTGAAGTGCTTTTAGAACCCCTTCTACCAAAGGTTTAAACAATTTCACCTGCTTTTGTTCCAAACTATTTTCTATTTTGTATTCCATAAAAAAAATTATTTGCAAATTTACAATTTTCAAATCATTAATGATTTTAACTTAAAAATAATAATTGAAAATTTAGTTAGCTAAATCATCAAAAAAATCTAAATTTGCTGTTTCCCTATTTAAATGTGGTATTTTTCAATAAGAATTAAAAATGATTTCAAAGAAAGCTAAATATGCATTAAAAGCATTATCTTGTTTGGCTACCGCTTTTGAAAATAAAAAGCCTATGCTAATTAGTGAAATCGCTGAAAAAGAGAATATCCCTAAAAAGTTTTTAGAAACTATACTTTTGGAATTAAGAAACAATGGAATATTACATAGCCAAAAAGGAAAAGGTGGCGGATATATTTTACGGTTACAACCAGATTCCATCAATTTAGCAAAGATTATTAGAGTAATTGATGGGCCCATAGCTCCTGTTCTATGTGTGTCTCTAAATTTCTACGGTAAATGTGATGATTGCACTAGTGAAGAAACCTGTAAAATTCGTCCTATTATGCAGCAAATAAGAGATGCGAATTTATCTGTATATGAAAATACAACTTTAAAAGACCTAATTTGATGAATTTTAATAGTGTAAATCCTTTTACACAAGAAAAAATAGCAGGTTTTGAATTAGAAGATTCAAAAAATATTGAAAAGAAACTTCAAATTGCAGAAAAAGCATTTCTTTCTTGGAAAAAAACACCTTTAAATCTAAAACTAGATCTAGTATTAAATTTGGCTAACAAATTAGAAGAAAACAAAACTATTCTTGCTCAAACTATTACTATTGAAATGGGTAAAACCTTTAAAGAGTCTTTAGCTGAGATTGAAAAAAGTTATGTTTCAATACGATATTTTGCTGCAAATGCCCAAATAAACTTGATACCACAACAAGTTTTAAATAGTGCTAAGGAATCTTTTTTTATCTATGAACCAACAGGCTGTATTTTAGCCATAATGCCTTGGAATTTTCCATTTTGGCAAGCATTGAGAATTGCAATTCCTAATCTAATCACCGGAAATGTTGTAATGCTAAAACATGCACCAAATGTACAAATGTGTGCCAATTTTTTAGAAAAAATGTTTTTGGAAGTAGGCTTTCATCAAGGTATTTTTCAAAATATATGCGTAGATATTCCCCAAATTGAACAAATTATTTCTTCCAAAATTATATCAGGTGTAACATTAACAGGAAGTAGTATAGCGGGTTCATCAGTGGCAAGTTTAGCAGGAAAACATTTAAAAAAGTCTGTCCTGGAACTAGGAGGTTCAGATCCATTTATAGTTTTAGATGACGCTGATTTGCAGAAAGCAGCCAAAATGGCTGTAAAATCTAGATTTCAAAATGCAGGACAAACGTGTATTGCAGCAAAAAGGTGGATTGTAACGGAAAAAATTTATGAAAACTTTGTTGAAGAAGTTATCAAATCAACTAAAAACATAATTTGTGGAGATCCATTTCATGAAAATACCATAATGGGGCCAATGGCTAGAATTGATTTGGCAGAAAAATTAAACTTGCAAAAAAAGAATCTGATAAAAAATGGAGCCATTGAATTACTGCAATCTAATCAATTAAACTGTTTAGTAAGCCCAGGCATTTTAGGTATTTCACGAGAATTAGCCT
>DAIQBE010000487.1:0-3286 GCA_036781325.1 Leadbetterella sp.
ACTATTTTCTTTAAATAGGCGTCATAATATTGAAATGCTAAATTTTTATGGCTCGTAAAATTTTGGATATCGATAGAGATAGTCCTAGCATATTTTTCTTTTGATTTTTTAAAATAAACTCTTAAGTCGGGTCTGAAATACGGAGAATTTTTTACAACTAGCCCTTTTTCGTAGTTATATACTGTTGTTTTTTGTGTCGCAGATAATGCCTCATTTATTTCATAATTTCTAAAACCACCTAGCCAAACAATTCTTGTATTTAAGCCTAAGATTTTTCCAGTTTTTTTCTCCCATTCTTTTCCAAGTGTGAGATTTACAATATGGTTTCCATTAAATCTGGTATCCAAGTATTTATCATTTGCACCTCTGAATTGAGATTTATATAATGTAGTATTAATTAAAGCAAAAAGTCCTTTGGATAGAAATTTTTTATAATTTAATTCTATTCCATAATTTCTACCCTGATTTTTATTATCAGATTGGTCATTATCTAAGGTAAATATTAGATTTTCTAATCCATTTAAAACTGAAACATTTCTATTTTGGAAAACTGGGGCATTAAATAAGTTTTGGTAATATAATTCTACGGAAATTTCATCATTATTATTTAGAGCAAGCTGACTACCAAGACTAAAATGATGAGAGCGAAGGGGTTTAATAGGTAAGCTAAAAGCATTTCTACTTGTATTTTGATGACTATGTAAACCATAAGCTAATTTAATTTTGTGATGAATTGAGGTATTTATTGCAAATGCTAATCGTGGCTCAATAAAAGTTAAATTGCTTAAGCCATAATTAACAACTTGTACTCCTATATTGTAATTAAATAGGCTATGGCTTAAATTACTTAATTTGATAAAAGGTTGTAATACAATTTCATCAAAGCTGTAAAATAAGTTTCCACTATTTAGTCTATTAAATTCATTATAGTAATGAGAGACATTTATACCTGTTCTTAAATTTAGATTATCTGTAAGCTTTCCGGTTAATACAGAGGAACCAGAAATAATATTTTTTACTTGATAGCTATACGAGTTATTTATTATGGGTTTAGTTGTGTAGGCACTTCTTAAATTTTCTAGACCTGAATTGGCAATAACTGTATTTAAATACCAATTTTTATTTAAGTTTAAGGTGTGTTTCATTCCAATTACACCCATTTTACTAAAAAAGTCAATATTGTTTAAATCCTTTTCTGATTCCCAATTTTTAGGGTCTTCGTCTGGTTTATATAAATTAGAGGAATTGCCACCCATTGCAAAAAATGAAAAAGTGCCAATTTTTTTTGTTGGGAAATTTAAATTAAGTGAAATGTCTTGATATTTAATACTTTCACCGCCAAAATCTATTCCAATTAATCCCATAAGTCCAGTAAAAGAATATCTATAGTTAAATAAATAACTGCTACCTTTTTTCTTATTTAGAGGGCCTTCGGAGGAAAGGTCAACTCCTATTAAACCTATTTGAGCGGTATGTTGCTGTTTTTTGTTATTTCCAACTCTAAATCTTAAATCCATAACTCCAGATAGTGCATTTGCATAATCAGCGGGAAATGCTCCGGTTAGGAAATTCATGTTTCCGAGCATTTGAGCCGACATAATATTTGTTCCGCCTCCTGTTTGTGTAGGGTTGTCAGAGAATGTACCTGCATTACTTAAATGGTTTGGATTCACAATTTCTACACCTTCTAGTCGCCATTGCAAACCATCAGGGGCGTTTCCTCTGATTGACATTCCGTTAGCCTGATCATTGGTATTTGCAACTCCAGAAAAAGAAAATGCTAAGCGGGCAGGGTCAAAAAAAGTGGCTGGGAATCTGAATATCTGTTCAGTAGTAATTGTATTTATATTTGATATGGCTCCAGTGAGATTCTGAGTAGCTGCCGAAACAGTAATTTGCTGAAGTTTGGTGGAGTTTACTTCTAAGTCAATTTCCAAAACCAATTCTCTGGAAGATTCTAATAAAAGTTCTTTAATTACTTTTGTTTCGTAACCAACTGAATGTACCTCAATCTCAAACCTTCCAATAGGAACGTTAAAAAAAACAGCTTCTCCTTTGTCGTTGGCAACCATACTAAGGTTGTGTTTTTTAATATATACAGTTGATGATGGAAGCGAAGCATTGGTTTGCTGTTCTTTGATTATTGTTCTAACAGTTTGTGTTTTTTGAGCAAAAGTTGAAAAAGAACATAAAATTAGAAATGAAAAAAATAGACGCTTCATTGATGTTTGTTGAATAAATAAATACAAATATAGCGCTATTCATTTTCTTTAAAATAGTTTTTTTGCACCTTTTAGAAGAATAAACCTATATTTGATTGAAAAAGCATTTTTTAGATAAATTCCATGGCAGTATTTAAAATTTATGGGTCGTCTGCAGGTTCTGGAAAGACTTTTACGCTTACAAAAGAATATTTAAAGTTAGTTTTAAATCAAGAAGATCCGAGATATTTTAGACATATTTTAGCATTAACTTTTACAAATGATGCTGCAAATGAAATGAAAAGCAGGATTTTGAAAGCTTTAAAAGAATTTAATAATGAGTCTATTGAAAACTCCACTTTAGTAAAGATAATCTTAGAAGAAATTCCAAATTTAAGTGAAGAAGAAATTAAGAAAAGAGCGGAACAGGTTTTTCATGAGCTGATTCACAATTATACAGAATTCTCCGTAAAAACTATAGATAGTTTTATAAATCAATTGGTTAGCTCATTTAGTTTTGATTTAAACATTGCTCATAATTATGAAATCAGACTGGATCAGGCCGTTGTAGTAAGAGAAGCTGTTGATAGATTATTGGAAAAAGTAGGTACTACAACTAACAAAGAATTGAGTATTTTGCTTTCTGATTTTGCAATTCATAAAATTGAGGAAGCTAAAAGTTGGAACGTAATTGCTGAGGATTTAAGTGATTTTTCTGCACATATGTTTAATGATGAAAAATTTCACCAATTAAATAAAAATCAACATTTAGGTTATGAAAATTTTAGAGTTATTAAATCTCAAATTAATAATTTTAAAAGAGAAGTTTTAGACAGAATTCAAGTTTTGTCTCAAAAAGGATTGGCTTTAATTGCGGCAAACGAACTAAATGAAAAGGATTTTACTCATGGCAAAAGAGGAGTTTTTGGTCTTTATTGGAAGTTAGCTTTCTCTCCCGAAGAATTGCTTACTGATGCTAGTTACCCTAAAAACTATCATTTAGAAGCATTTGAAAATGACAAATGGTACACAGAAAAAAATAAAAATTCAATTGTTGCTTTAAAAATAGATTCGATAAAAGGAGA
>DAIQBE010000488.1:0-3282 GCA_036781325.1 Leadbetterella sp.
GATGAGTTGTGAATTCATGATGCAAGTATAAGTTCTGATTGTTTTTGACTTAATCCTGCTAAAGCGGCTGGAACTGGAGTTTGAGCGAACAACAATTCAGGAAAATCCTTGCTTTTTGTAATCGCATCTGTATTTGCCATCGCCGGGTCATCTTTTGCATCCATTGCTAGTGATCCAAATTTTGTATTTGGCGAATATTTTTGAATTTCGGAAACATAGGCAATTAGTTTTGCTTTCAACTCATAGCCTTTTCCATTTTTTGTTGGACCAACAAAAATATTGGCCACTTTTTCTTCTTCTGCTAAATTTTTTATTTGCCCAGTTTTAGGATCTAACCCGCTTCCCGCGTCTTGTATGATAGTAGATTTTAAACCTTCAATATAACTTACCAATTCAGCTGTCTTTTTTCTTACAACGGTTGCATCTTCATATAATTTTCTATATTCGGGTTTACCTCCTGCTTTTTCTACTGCTTCGTTCATTGCAGCTAATGTTCTATTATTTGAATTATCAGAGGCTTTATTTGCTTGCTCTAGTGAATTGTTGAGTAAAACAAACTTTTGTAATATCGCATTACTGACTTGAAGGGCTAGCATCGCCGTCAGAACTAGATACATCATGTTTATCATCTTCTGACGTGGACTATCATTACCACCTGCCATATTCTTAGTATTTGATTTTTATAAAAATTTAAAGAGAATTATAGGCCAAAAATTAAGAATTACTTCCTTTCATGGCTGAAAGCATACTTCCATAAACATTATTTAAAGAAGCAAGGTTATTAGTTAATTTACCTAACTCTGATTTAAATTGTTGAGTATCTTTTGATGCGTCAGACATATCTTGCATAGCAGAAGACAAATTAGAATAGAAAGAATTCATAGCCTTCAAATGCTTGTTAGTGTCTTGTAACTCTAACTCATACACTGCATTTAAAGCACCCATGTTTTGTGAAATCTTTTGAAATTGATTTCTATATTCCTGGGCATCTTTAGTAGCGTCAGACATGCTATTCATTGAACCAACTACATGACCTAAGGAACCACTCATTTCAGCTATTTTAGAGGAAGCCTCTTTTACTTTACTTGAATAATCATTTGTAGCTACGGTAGCACTAGATATTTCACCCATGTTAGAGACTGTGCTAGCTAGGTTTTGAAAGCTAGATTTTAAGCCATCAAAAATATCTGGTGTTATTTTAGCATTAGCCAACATGTCATCCATTTTAGCGGTAAGACCCAAACCAGCAGGAGCGGCGCTTGATGATTTTGTAGGTAATTCACCCTTAAAATTTTCTGATAATTCAGGATATACTTTTTCCCATTGATAATCTACAGTTGGCCTTAAAAATGATTGGAGGGCATATATTAAAAATATAACGGCTTCGGTTCCTAAACCTACTGGAAGGGCAATTCCTGCCCAATCATAGTGCATTATTTTACCCATTGCACCAATAATTACTACTGCTGCTCCAATGCTATAAAAGAATGGAATAAATTTGTCCCAAAAAAAACTCGGACCCGTACTTGCTGCCATAATATAAATTTTATTTTGCTTTTGTGTAACTCTACTATTTATTAAGAAATATTTATTCTCTTCCTGGTACGCTTCCCAATCTTGGAAGTACACATCTGAATCCAATATAAGATCTAGTTGTGGAACGGTATTCAAATGTTGTTGTACCTGTTTCTAAAAAATATGCGACATCTTTCCATGAGCCTCCTTTTACAACTTTTCTAGGTTCATCTTCTATATCGTAATTTGGGTTTAAGTCCCAAGTAATAGGAACATATGATTCGGAATAAGCATCATTTGTCCATTCTGCTACATTTCCTGCCATGTTATATAAACCGTAATCGTTTACATTAAAAGCATTAACCGGGGCAGTATATTGATATCCGTCTTTTTGATAATTTCCTCTAAATGGTTTAAAGTTTGCTAGATAACATCCTTTACCATTTGCAACGTATGGATTTCCCCAAGGGTATTTAGCTCCATCTTTTCCACCCTTTGCTGCCCATTCCCATTCAGCAGATGAAGGTAATCTGAATTTTGGAGACCTAAACATTTCTTTTTCCGCTCTATAATTATTTAGTAAACTTGTTCTCCATTTACAAAAATATTGGGCGGCATCCCAACTTACTCCTACTGTTGGATACATGTCAAAAGCCGGATTATTATAGTAATTTTCTGTTAATTGATCTCCATTGTGATAAGTAAAATCTTTTTTCCAAACTGTGGTATCAGGATAAAGTTTTGTCATAATAAATTCTTCTCCTAAAACAGATATAGAGTCAGCTAAAATTGTATTTACAAACATTCTATATTCGTGATTTGAAATCTCAGTATCATCCATATAAAAAGGAGAAATAGTAATCCTTTTGTTCATGGAGACTCTTGCAGACATTATGTCCTCATCAGTTTGACCCATAGTAAATGAACCTGATGGAATTAAAACCATACCGGTAGGGGCAGTTTGCTTGTAACCTTTCCTAGCAGTTGCTATAATTTCACCATTTCTGATTCCATCAAGAGGATCAGCGGCATTTCCGCCTTTTTTACCTTTGCCTAAACCTACCTTTTCCATAGTTTTATTTAAAAAACCACAGCTTTGTATTAAAAACAAAGGAGCCATTAGAAAGAAGGCTTTTACTAGAATGTTTGAAAATTGCTTGTTCATAATCGAAAACAAGTTGATTTAATCTATTAATAAAAAATTTACTAAATACAATGCCTTAAACGTCGTTCAGTTTCTATTTATTGTACAATAACTAAAACTATCCTATTGTTGTTTTATCATTTTGCATTTTTATGAATCTTACAGAAATCATGCCAATGTAAATTGAACTTTTAAACTATTTATGGTATATATTCAAAATATTCGTAGCAAAAACAATGCCGCTTAATCATATATTATACCTAGGAGTTTTTATTATTGATTTTTTGCCAATTCTTGGTGGATTTAGGATATATCTTAGAAATATTTCATGAGAAGTAGGCGATTTTGCCAAAACTCCAAAGTTTACAATATCTAATGCGTACCCAACTTTTATATTATTTTTTAAAAAATTTCCACCTATTAGTATAGAAGCTGCATCTTGCCACCTATAATTTATACCACCCCAATATTTTTGATTGTAATTGGCTAAAACTCCAAGTTCAGTTGAAATAGTATTTAAATCACTTTTTATGATAAACATTGGACTTAAATCTAATGTATAACTTACTCCAAAATCAATTTTTCCACTCAAAATATATTTCCGTTTTTCAACCGGAGAAGAT
>DAIQBE010000489.1:0-3277 GCA_036781325.1 Leadbetterella sp.
TTAAATTAAAATTGTATATAGCCGATGCTAAAAAAGATAGTTGGGGAAATATTTCTGAACTTCCTTTTAATTCAAATGAATATTCTACTGGACATCCGGCACTTTCTCCAGATGAAAAACTCTTATTTTTCGCTTCAGATATGCCTGGAGGTTATGGAGGAACAGATATATATGTGACTAGATATGATGGAACCAATTGGTCGGCGCCAATTAATATGGGTAAAGAAATTAATTCAAAAGGAAATGAAATGTTCCCATTTGCTGATGCAAAAGGAAATCTATATTTTTCATCGGACGGGCTACCTGGCTTAGGAGAATTGGATATATTTTTCACACAATTAGATGGAGTAACTCAAAAAGGTAGAATAATTAATTTAGGTTCACCAATAAACTCTAGTAAAGACGATTTTGGTGTCGTAACAGATGGATTAAGACAAAGTGGATATTTCAGCTCTAATAGAAAGAGAGGAGGGAATGATGACGATATTTATAAATTTGATAGAGAGTGTGAAATAAAAGAAGGTTGTGAATTGCTTATCGCTATTTATGACTCCGAAACTAAAATGCCATTAGATAATACAAAGGTTACTTTTGCTGATGACCAAGGGAATCCAATTGAGCTTTTATCAAATGCAGATGGATTTATTTCACTTGACAATGTAGCTGTTAACCATGAATATTTATTTAAAACTGTTCGAGAGGGTTATGCCCCAAGCACAGTTAGTTTCTCCACAGACGAATGTGATAATGAGCCTTCTAGATTAGAAATTCCTTTGGAAAAGCCTAAAGATCTTACTCCTGAAGAGACTTTAACAGCGTTAAAAGATTCTCTTAATACTAATCCCAATAACTTAAAACCAGGAGATCCCGGTTATGAAGATACAAATAGTGTGGATGCTAATGGAAAAAGCTCTAAAAGTTACCCAGGAACTTTAAAGGGGAAAACGTGTATAATTAAAGGAAAAGTTTCCTCTCAAGCAAATAAGTCAGCATTAGTGGGGGTTATTGTCACCCTAAAGAACGGATGCGATGGAAGCATTTTAACTGCTAATTCTGATGCAAATGGCAATTTCCAATTTACTGCTGTGGAAGGATGTGATTACACCATAGAAGGTAAAAAAGAAAGTATGGGCTCAAAGTCCAAAGTTCTTAAAAAACTAAATTGCAATAATTCTCAAGGGATAAATTCAGATATTTTGATGTTCTCAACAGGGGACGTTGTTCAAGTAGATAACATTTATTTTGATTATGGGAAATGTAACCTAAGAGCGGATGCGAAAGCAGAATTGGATAAATTAGTTAAAATGATGCGTCAATATCCAAAAATGAGAATAGAGTTAAGGGCTCATACAGACAGTAGAAGCGAAGCAGATTTTAACCAAAAAATTTCAGATGGAAGAGCAAAAGCTTCAGCGGATTATTTGTTTAAAAGAGGGATTAGCCGTAGTCGAGTTGAATTTAAAGGATACGGCGAAACAATGTTGGTAAACAAATGTTCAGATGGGGTAGAATGTTCCGAACAAGAACATGCCCAAAATAGAAGAACTGAAATTAAGATTTTGCAAGTAGATTAATTTAATAAAAACTTATTATTAAATTGACCGTTTATCTCTTTAAACGGTCTTTTTTTATGAAAAACATACTCCTTTTAAGCATCTTATTTTTATTTTCCTTTACTGCTTTTTCTCAAAGTGGTCTAATTAATTCATATCAATTTAATTATTTAGCCATTAACCCAGCATTTGCTGGAGAAAATGGCAATTTTGCGATTAAAGGAGTTTTGGGAAATCAGTTTAATGGAACTTTAAAACCCAATCAAGTTTCTCAAGTTGTCGTAATTGATGGGCAGCTTTATAACAAATCTGGTTTAGCTTTTCAAGGATTTAGAGATAATTCTGGAAATTTGGTTAGTACAGGATTTGGGTTTAGCTATAGTAAAGGATACGAATTTGGTGATTTTAAATTAAAGGCTGGATTACAAGCTAGTTTAAAAGTACAGCCTAATTTACTTACTGTGCAAGGAAATCAAAATCTTTCGCCCTATGCAGGTTTAGGTTCTATCCTTTTATACAAAAATGTTTTTGTTGGGATTTCCAAACCGATGCTTGTGTCCTCAAAAAATATAACAGAACCTAAACCCTTGTTCTTTCATTTAGGCTATATGTATGATTCAGAAGGGTTATTAAGTTTTAATGTTAACACTTTGATAGCTAGAGATTTTACTTTAAGGAAACAAAATATAGATTTAAATGTAATTGGATGGTTAAATAAAAGGGTAGGCTTGGGCGCATCTGTCAGGAATAACAACTTAAACCCATTTTTACTAAAAGATAAAAACTCTATTTTGCCCTTCGCTCAATACAAAGTAAATTCTACAATTTTAGTTGGTATTTCATACGATTCTAATGTACCTACTTTTGGCTCCCAAGTTTCTTCTACTTTAAGCGTACCCGGCATCTTCCAATTATTTGTACGATTTGGTGGCAAATCGGAAGGAGAAGAAAGTTGGCTGTACAATAAATTTTAAATGTTTATTTAATTAATTAGATAAATATCTAATTAATTATTTTTTTTATAGGTAATTTACAGCTAAATATGTGTAAAAAATTCGATATTTTCTCTTATTTTTAACAATCTGTGGATAAAAATGACTATTTTTTTGTTAGTTAAAGATAAATATATTTAGTTCGCAGTATATTATAACTAGTAAGGTTAAAATAGCTATAATAATCAATAGTTTTGTTATAAATTCCGAAGCGAAAGCACTAAATACTAATGGATCAGTTTTCTTTTATTGCCAATGCAGATGTTGCTGCCATTGAATCTCTTTACCACCAATATCTACAAAATCCAGATTCAGTCGATAACAGTTGGCAAAATTTTTTCAAAGGTTTTGAGTTTTCAAAAACTTGGAACTCAAACGGTACAACCACCCCTCATGCTAAACCCGATGCATCGGTTTCAAATGCACATGTTTTAAAAGAAATCGAGGTAGTCCACTTTATAAGAGGAATGAGGGCTCGCGGGCACATGATGTCACAAATTGACCCACTTTATGATAATAGAAAATATAATCCAAATCTTGATTTGAAGGATTATAATCTTTTTGATTCAGATTTAGACACTGTATTTGAAGCAGGGGTGGAGGTTTTCGGCAGGCCAGCGACTTTAAGAGAAATAGACGCTGCTTTGAGAAAAATTTATGGTGGGAAGATTGGATTTGAATACCAATATATCAGAGATAGAAAAATTAAGAGTTGGTTTAGAAAAAAATTGG
>DAIQBE010000490.1:0-3260 GCA_036781325.1 Leadbetterella sp.
TTATTAAAAGATATAATTCCATTAATTACCTTTAAATCATTTCTAAGAATAAGTTTAAAAGAAGCTTTCTAATTTAAATATTTGCGTAATTTTAAATTTTTTTTCAAGAAGAATTCCATTTTTATGCAGATTTTCCCATTTCAAGAGTCTGATCTTGTTCAATTGCCTATTATTCAGCCGACAGATTGGACTGATATAAGCATTCCTATTCAGTTTTATTTAAAAGCAGCGTATTGTTTCCCATTCAAGGCAATTATTGATGGAAAATTTGTTGGCACTGGGACGGCAATTTTACATGAAAAAACAGGTTGGCTTTCCACTATTATTACGCACCCAAGCTGCCGAAATCAAGGCGTTGGTAAGATGATTACTGAACACCTCATACATTTTTTAAGAAGCCATAGTTGTGATCATATCTATTTGATTGCAACAGCACTAGGTGAGCCCGTTTATAAGAAAGCTGGTTTCAATGTTCATTGTAAATATGCTTTTTACGGGGATATTAATCTTCAAGAACTGGAAATTTCAGAGTTTATAATTCCTTTTCAAATCTCATTTAAAAGAGCGGTTTTTAAAATTGATCATGAAATTAGTGGAGAAAACAGATCTCAACATTTAGAACCTTTTATGGAAGATAGTTTTGTATACTTTGAAAATGGAATAGTAAAGGGAGCTTATTTCCCGACTTTTGGAGATGGGCTCATAATAGCAGAATCTGAAAAACCAGGAATAGAATTAATGAAAAAAAGATTTCAGAAATTTAAAATGGCATCTATTCCAGAAGAAAATTTAGCAGCCAATAATTTTATGAAATCTATGGGTTATCAATCAAAAGTTTCTAACCCGAGAATGTATTTTGGAAAACAAATGCCTTGGAACCCTAGGGGTGTATTTAATAGAGTAGGAGGTAAAATTGGATAATCTTTTTTGATAAAAATTGTTTAAATTTCAAAACCTAAAAGGTATCCTTTTATTTAATCCCACAAAACAAAATAGTTCAGTCTATTACTGGAATTATTGCCTAAAAAGCGAAAAATCAGATTGCTCTCATCTTATTATTTTTCGCTTCATGAGTTATTTCAGCAAGTCCGAGAGCTTCCATTAATGGTGGAAGATATACACCAAAGCGACCGCGAAGTCCTTTTTTAAGGCCATACCAGCCTCCTAATGGGTTTTCAGGAGAACGCCCCCATGCTTCTACCGTACCAGATTTTGCTTCTTTTTGTTCGTCTGCCCCTCCTAGGTCCATCCAATCTCCATGCACCTTAAGCATAGTATGAAGATCCGTCAGGCACCTGGCATCATAGATTAGAGTTGTACTTCCTACTACACAATAAATAACCTCTAAATCATCTTTAGTGCCTTTATACATGAAATACTCAGAAGTATTTGGAGGAGTTTTTAATTGCCAAGGGTCTTCTTTTGTACCTTTTTCCATATATTTAATTGTTTTTATAAATTTTAATTTTTTACTAATATTCAATAGTTAAAGGGTAAAATAAATCTGGTTTTTTACAAAATAGCCCCTAAAAATAGTTCTTATCTTAAATTTTATAATTAAAAAAACTATTTCAAACTATGAAAATAATTTCTCATAGGCTCAAAATAATATTCCTTCCATCCTATTTTATATTGCGTTTGACCTTCCGGAATTTTGGTATGTATCAACTTAAATTCTGTCCCGTTTTTTAATTCTTTTAATTGAATTGTTAAAATAGAGTCTTCATCGCCCTCTTTAAATTCAGTTGTTCTCCAAGTTTGGACTATTTCTTGGTTTTTTTTTAAAGAAATATTTGTTCCCGTAATATATCCATCCCAAGTAGAAAAAGTACCTCCAATTTCTGAAGAACAAAAAGCATTTCCTCCAGTCATTTCTGAATGAAGTTTACTATTTAACCATGCCTCAAAAATTACTTCTGGACTTACATTGAATTTTTCTATTATTTCAAATGAAACTTTCATTTTGATTTTTTCTTTGGTGCTAATTTAATAAATAGTTTATTATTTGATGCACAGCATGTTAAATAGTTACAATGTATTTCGATTAAATTTTCTAAATAGTATGCTAAGTTAAGTATTGAATTTATTTCTTAAGATATCGTTAACTGTATTCGTTAAATTAATTGATTTTTAAAATGGAGAAAATGGATATCTGTATTCATCATTTTTTTAAATTTAACCATTAAAAAATGCTTCATTCTTTAAAAACTAAAATTAATTAATCCCCCAAATAGCCGTATAATACTAAAAAATAAATGGTCTAAGCTTTTTAACACTTTCGTATGTCCAAAACAAGTTAAGCGTAGTTAAAAAAATTATTTTGAAATGGATAATTAAAACTACTTTTTTCTGTTTATTTTATTGAGCCTATTCAATATTTTGTAAATATTAAGAATTATTCCAACTAAAACCATGAATTTGGAGTCTGTTATCTTAAAAATCAAGGTATGAAAATTTTATTTTTCGCTTTCATCTTTCAAATAGCAGCTTATAGCTGCACCAAGCCCGTTGCTGTAAATCCAACAGTGTCAATAATTGGAGTTTGGGAGCCAACCTATCAAATACAAAATTTGAATGCTGACGGAACGTGGAGTGAATGGATAACAATAAATACACTTATCGCATTACCAACTTATGAGTTTACAGAGAAAGGTAGATTTTTACTGAATGGAAAAATTGATGAAAGCTGTTGCATGCCTGGAAGTTTATTCAAACTGAATGGAAATACTATTAGTTTCCAATATGAAAAAGCTCCCGACTGCAGCACAATAAAATGTGCAAATACTAATGAAAAAACAATTTTCTCAATGGATGAAAACTATTTGGTTTTAATAGAATCTAGCGGAAGAGTTAAAAATAAATATAGGAAAGCAAAATAAATATAGGCCAATAAAAATTAATTATTTAGCGACAGAATACATTTTCAAAAACAAATTTTTTTTATTCTCTGAATTATTGGTATTGAATTTTGTACTGCTTTTTATGTCTGCGATAATCTGTAGATTTTTTAATAAAATTTATCTGCTTCAACTGCCACTTTTTGTCCCGTCTCTTTTAAATGGACCCTGAATTTATCTTAGAAAAACCAATATACTGATTGTGCTTTTATTAGAATAACTGCTCCCAAAAAAATTCTTTTTTATTATATTTCTATCTCCTCATTGATTATTGCCTTAATTTTAGCAAATCAAATTCATAAAAAGGTTCTAAAAATGAATACATTTTTAATTAAACTTATTTTGATGCCATTGATAATTGCT
>DAIQBE010000491.1:0-3259 GCA_036781325.1 Leadbetterella sp.
AAATATTAAAAAAAAAATGAAATACGAAACTGACACAATAGGCGGTATCTCTTTCAAAAAAAATGTTATTCCCTTATGCCCGCTCACGAAAAAATAAGCTTTAAGTACAAGATTATCAAAAATAACAAATTATTTAAAATAGGGAATATCGAAGTCACCGCAATTTCTACAGCAGGATATAACTTGGAAAGTATGAGTTTTATAATTGAAGACAAAGTATTGTTAATTGACGATATTTTGTTATCTAATGGTGTTGAACGACCAGATTTAAAAGCTGATAGGGACGAGATGATTGCAAAAGAAAGGCTTCTGGACAATTCGCTCCAAAAACTATTGTGCCTAAATGAATAAATAATTATGCTACCAGCACACACTGTAAAACCCATTCAATTTGACAATATCTTAATTAGTAATACAATAGAAAGGGCAAAAGCCATTCCAATAATACAGCTAAGTGAAGAAGATTTTATTGAAACCCTCATAAGCAGAATAACCTCAACACCTCCTAATCACTTATCCTAAGTCAAGAAAAAACTTCTAAGAGACTTCAATGATATAAACCCAATAGACTTAGAAGCTGTTGCCGACAGATGTGTTCTTTCTTAAAAATAACTCGACAGGCCAAATTGAATATTACCAATGTTGGCTGGTGGATTACCCAACAAATCCCATTGTTTTTGACTGCGATAATTGAGCCGAACAACAGTAGATGGTATAGGCCTCCAACTTATGGCTGGCATGATGGAGATGGTTTCGTCATATATTTTGCTTGATGTTTCTGTAAACTTGCCCGTATTCCAATCCACTCGCTCCAAACGGCAAGATACATAAAATGTGGAATTAGGAAAACCAAACATAGGTTTCTTTAAAACTGGTTGTACAATATCCACAAAGCCTCCGTTTTGTTTACTGCCATATTGCAAGGCATAGTTTCTTGGCAAATCGACATTTACCCAAGCCCATTCGGCTGCAAAGGCCGTTTTGGTCTTTTTTAATACCGAATTAAAATCTACTGCAAAAACGTTTAAAGCTCTTTTAGGTGCCAAAACAAAACCATCATCTTGAAATTTATTATATACACCACCCATATACGAAAGTCCCAATTCTCCGATTTTTCGGTTTCTAAGAGCAACTTTACCTGTAAACAATGGCTTGCCATTGCCACTTTCCTCAAAACGGTCTCTGTTGGCTTTTGCAGCTGCTAGGGAAGTTCGGCTAAAATCATTATCAATGATGGTGTCATCAAAGCCGTTTGTAAGATAAGCTTCGTAAGCAAATACCCATTGTTTGGTATACTTTTTGCCATAAATGCCCATTCCGACATTTGAAAATGTTGCTGGAAGTAGCTCAGTGGCAGAAATTGGTCGATCTATAAACTCCCATTTTGGGCCATCATGGTTTTGATTAAAAGCACCAATTGGGTTCACAACCACTCCGCCCCTAAAATTGAAAATATTATCAAACTGAAAATCAATTGCTGCAAATTCGATATTTATTTCTTTTGTACCATCTTCAAATTCTATTTCAGACATAAATTTTATTTTGGAATGCAAACTTCCACCTAAAAACAGTGTCATTCTACGCATTTGAAAAGATATTCCTTCACTTACGCCGTCCTCAACACCATAGTTTGAATTTAGCTCAGCATAGCCACCAATGCCTAGGGGCGTGCGACCGACCTGTAAAAATGGCCTATTGTAAACCGCATCAATATTCATTTTACTTGAATCTGCCTTGGGTTTACGTTTGAACAAAGTACTGTCTATTTGGGAAAAAGTACTTTGAGAAATAATGGATAATAATATAAATAAGACGTTTTGTTTTACCATCTTTTTCAAGCTAAATTTATGTAAATATTATCTTTGTCAGCAGTCACATTAAAAGTTCGCAATGCCTTTTCTGCTGGCCCTTGTAACACTTTTCCTTGGTTGTCAAATTCACTCCCATGACCATCACAAACAAGAAAATTTCCATGGGGGCGTACTTCATTTCCTTGATGAGTGCATTCTAAATAAATGGCCGTATATTGGTCTTCGGCAATTCGAAAAACGGCTATCGGAAATCCCAATTTTTCGTATTGAGCCACCACCACATTTCGTAAACTTTGCTTGTCTTTTTTTATTTCAACAAACTCACTTTTTTTGATAACTAATTTATTCTCTTTCAAATCTATTTGCTGAACATAATAGGCCTTGCTGCATGCCTGCAGGGTCATGAGCATCGCACCTCCACCTAAACAAGTGAGGCAACTTGCTTTAAAAAAATCTCTTCTTTTCATATTAAAGGCTTTCTAAAAATTTTATGATTAATTGTTTTTCGTTTGGTGTCAATACAAAATATTTCTGCCGACTGTTAGTGGCTTCTCCCCAATGAAGTGTAATGGCCTCGTCTATACTTTTTGCACGACCATCATGCAGTAAGTGCATATTGCCTCCCTGAGAATCTTTGGATAGACCCAAACCCCAAAGCGGCGTAGTTCGCCATTCGTAAGTTTTAGCACTTCCTTCGGTGTAATTGTCATCGAGAGCTTTACCCATATCGTGCATCAGTAGGTCAGTATAAGCTGCAAATGTTTTATTGTTTAAACTGGCAATGCTTGATGGACTGGTGGTCATTTGAGGAATATGACAAGAACTGCATTGGCTTTTGATAAAAAGAGCTTTCCCATCTTTAATGTCTTGATTTGTTGAATTTCTTTGCAATGGAGCTTTGAGTGTTTGTAGATAATGTACTAAATCTGCTATTTCATTATCGCTCACCTCGGGTTCCTGATCTTCACCGCTGAAGGTATCTTTGCGAGAAAACGAACTTACCACTCCCATGTCTTGATTATAAGCATTAACTGTTTGATTTAATAGATTATAAGCACCTGCTTTTCTTCCAAAACGACCAATATATTTATCGTTTTTAGCAATTGCATTAAACTTTGGTTTCACAAAGTCTGCCAATTCAATCCAGTTTGGTACTCCCGAAATACCATCATTGTTTTTATCGTCAGGGTCTGCCAAAGCCAAAATATCTGCATCAGAAACGGCCTCTAAAAATCCTAGGCCTGTGTTGGCAGGAGCAATAAAAGTAGATTGAGAAGCACCAGAAGGTATTGTTTCGGGCATAAATCCAACAAGTGCTCGGTGTTGCAATTGCGGCCCACCTTGGTTCAGAAATTGATTGCCCATTTCGTTTATTTGACCGAATCGAACTAAGCTTGTAGCTGGGTGTCCTTTGCCATCGCCAGCGTGACAGCTAATGCAAGAATTGG
>DAIQBE010000492.1:0-3254 GCA_036781325.1 Leadbetterella sp.
GATAATATTTCCTGAAATTTTTATGCTTTTTTGCGAAAAAGACGTGTGATAAAAATAAATTAGAAAAATTAAGGTAAAAAATTTCCTCATGTATTGAAAAATAATGTTTAAAATACTTTATCGACGTAAATATATATATTTGTGCTTTTAATAGTACTTGTATTTAAAAATTCTAGTAGGAAAAACTCCTTTTTTTTGATTTAGCAAATTGTAATTTCTGCATAAATTCATTTTTTGATATTTCAATAGCCCCAAATCTAGCCACATTGTCATTCATAAACTGTGTATCTAAAAGTAAATATTTTTGTTTTTTTAATATCTCCATTAAATAATTAAAAGCAACTTTAGAGGCATTTGGTACAAGGTGGAACATGGATTCACCAAAAAATACTGCTCCTAGGGCCACCCCATAAAGGCCACCTACTAATTTGCCTTCCAGATAAGCTTCAACAGAATGAGCATAGCCTAAATTATGAAGCTCGCAATATACTTTTATAATTTGATCAGAAATCCAAGTTTCATCTCCTTTAAATCTTCCTTTTGCGCAGTATCTTATGGTTGATTCAAAATCAGCATCTATTTTTAACTCAAAAGTCATTTTGTTTAAAATAGGCCTTAAGGATTTTGATGGCCGATAAGTGTCTATAGGAATAATAGCTCTAGGGTCTGGGGAATACCAAAAAACTTCTTTAGAACTTGCTTCTGCCATAGGGAATATGCCATTGTTGTAACCATATATTAAGTCTTCTATGCAAATGGGTTCCATTTTATTAATCAATTAACCAAATAGCATCCGCTTCATTCCCTTGTTCTGTCCATTCCACCAATACTCTCTGTGTAGCTAGCGTATTCACTTTTTTTCCTACGAAATCTGGATGAATAGGTAAGTCTCTGTTATACTTTCTGTTAATTAAACAAAGTAATTCTATTTTCTGAGGTCTGCCAAATGCCTGTAAAGCATCCATGGCAGCTCTAACCATTCTGCCAGTTGCCAAAACATCGTCGATTAAAATTACCCTTTTATTTTCAATTATAAATGTTATCTGAGTAGAATTAGGTTTAAGGATATTCCCTTTTCTTTTAAAGTCGTCTCTAAAAAAAGTGGCATCCAGATAACCCAGGGGAAAATCAAAACCAAAGTCTGTTTTTAAGAATTGTTTAATTCTTTCTGCCAAGAAAATTCCACGTGGCTGTAGGCCAATTAAAACGGTCTCTACCTCAGAGTCGCGCGTTTCAATTATTTCTTGACAAAGTCTCTTAAGCGTAATGTCTAAAAGTGGCTGATTGAGAATTAACCTTTTTTTTTGCATCCTTAAATTTATAATAAGCAAAAATATTAGTTATTTTGTAAAAACACTAATTTGATTCTGTAAATGAAATATTTAATTGTTGGCTTGGGAAATATAGGTCCAGAATATGCACTTACTCGTCATAACGTTGGATTTATGGTATTAGACCGACTAGCTTCCAAAGAAAACTTGATCTTTAAATTGGATAAAATGGCTAGTATTGCTGAATTTAAATATAAAGGCAGGACTATTATTTTGATAAAACCGACAACCTATATGAACCTGAGCGGAAAAGCTTTGCAGTATTGGATGACACAATTTAAAATTCCTATAGAAAATACTATGGTAATTGTAGATGACTTAGCATTGCCTTTCGGAAAATTAAGAATAAAGCCTAAAGGATCAAGTGCCGGTCATAACGGTTTAAAAAACATTGAGAGTGTTTTAGGAAATGACCTTTATCCTCGCTTAAAATTTGGCATTGGGAATGATTTCGCTAAAGGAAGACAAATTGATTACGTTTTAGGGCAATTTGATAAAAATGATTTTGCGGAGTTACCTATTAGGATAGACAAAGCCATTGATATGATTTTGAGCTTTTCTACAATAGGAATAGATCGAACAATGAATTTTCTAAACGAATGATTGTACTATTCCAAGAATATTTACATTTGCTAGAAATACAAATAATTCTAATGAAAATAATATATATGCAAAATTAAATTTTTTGTAATTATATTTAAAGGTTAGTTTTTGATTTTATATTTTGTATATTTTAATATTTAAGTATAATATTTGGTTTATCATGCCATACAAAATTTGGTGAATTAATTTTAGTACTGCAAATTTGCATCATGATTCACGGAAATAAAATAGATTAAATCATGAAAAAGCAAATTAAAACAATTATTATCGCCCTTGTATTTGGAACAATTACTTCTAACGCTCAGAGCGTTATGGCGAACGGATTAACATCAAAAACTACTGTTGCTAAAAGCACTATCGAACTTACCAATTTTGTAAATAAAAAAGCAAAGAAGGTATCAAAAAACAACAAAGAGGAATTGAAGAAATATACTGAAATAGTAAACCTTTTTAATTCATCCACCGTAGGGTTTTACAACCTGAAAGATTCTGATAAAAAAGAATTTATGGTAGCAGCAAAAAATTTAAGTGCCTCATTAGAAGGCATGAGGAAGTCAGAAGCTAAAATTTGGGCGAAAAAAATAAATTTAAATCATTCAGTTTTTGAATTTATTTGGTCAAGTAGTAACAACATTTCTAACGAAGTTGAAATGGTAGACATTCCTTTGGTAAATCAGGCTTTGACAAGCCTTTAATTTAGAATATTGAATTTTCATAGTTTAATAGGTTAGGGTTAAATAGTCACTTAGCCCGGTTTCAGTTGAAACCGGGCTTAAGTTTTTTTAAGGGGTTTATGTAGTAAATTTGTTAAACTAAAAAGCCTTTTATCTGAAGTTTTTTTAAGTGTGTTTTTTCTACAGTCAAAAATACCTTAGTTTTCAAACTTTAAGTTTCATTTATTTGACTGTTCCAAATTTAAATTATTAAGCCTTTTTTATTGCATGATGCAAAGGGAAAGTAAAACAAAGTTTAGCATTTAGAGGGGAATCCAAAATTTAAAAAACTTTAATTAATGATTGAGGTTAATAGATTTTATTGTTAGCCCTACTTTTCAGCGTTTTCTGCCCGCCAATCTACCACACCAGTCTAAAAAAGTAACCGAATCAAGGTTTGTTAAAAAAAACATTCAAATAAATAATCCTGAAGCCCATCCTTCCTAAATTTTAGAACAATTTCTTACTAATAGCATCATCTCCTTCGTTAAATTTGATCGAATCAATCGGTCTGATGAATTTCCTGCTAGCCTCTGACATGTGCTTCACAAGCGGTCCACTAAGAATCAACTGAGCGCCGTAATCCTTTGTTTTTTCCTCTAGTTTC
>DAIQBE010000493.1:0-3252 GCA_036781325.1 Leadbetterella sp.
TAACACTTGGCGAATATCAGTAGCGTAGGTAGCTAACTCATATTTGCTTTTGCTACCGCTATCTACCCAATGACTTCTCAATGTTTGCAGATGTGTGCGATTCATCTAATTCTAAATTATTTAAAGCCACTATCGCAGATAAGCACGACGCTTTGCATCAGTTGCTCTCAATTGCAAAATACACGTTATCCTTTCGTCCTCGTACTCGTAATAGCGTTCTGCCAGCTGCTGATACTCAATTGCGCAAACAAATGTATATTCCCAGAATGCTGTATTTCAAATTGTTCTAAGATGGTATAGAATTATCGACATTGATATGTAATTTTTTAATGGCAATTTTACGGTTTTACTATTATTTTGGGTATCCAGATAAAGCTCAATTCCATCATTAAAAGTGAGTCGTGGGCTACCGTTTTTATCTTTGGCGAGGTCGGTGAGTTGTTTATCTTTTACATGAAAAACCCCATAGAGATAGGTTTCATCAAAACCGAAATCATAGCGAAGCTCATTAGGAGATTTTACAGGATGAGAAGTTTGATTAAAAGAATAATTAATGGATATCCAATCATTTAGCTCACCATCTACTTGAGGAGAATTGTCATGGTAGTTAATCAAAATTTGTGCTTTTACTGAAATAAAAGATAAAAACAACAAAATGAAAAGTAAATTTTTCATGGAAAATATTAAGGCTCGCCAAAACTACATTTTTTTAGTAAAAAAGAGTAATTTATTCCTTGAAAAGCTTTTGTAATCTGTTCGTAAACCCAACAACTGAGGCCCAAAGTAAAATACTAAAAACATTATTAAATTATTTGAGTGATTCGGCCAATATTATTCAGAAAATAAATGAAAAAACTTATCTAATTTCTTTTTATTCCCATCCTTTTTGGTTGTAATTCGAGTAAAAAAATTGTTACCAAAAATGAAAACTTGCTGGCTTTATATCCTTTAATGAAAAATACTTTTGTGCATAGATTTTCCATCAATACTAAATCTTTTACTAATTAGCTTAAGAAACCATCTGATTCTTGGCACATATCAACAATGAATTTTTTTCTTTCGGCAGTTCTAGCTTTTGAATACTATTTGTTTGGTGACCTTCAACGGTTTTTTTAGATTTAAAGAGTATTTAGCTAGATTTATTCTCTACTTTTATCTAATTCAAGCTTTTTGTTTGCAATCTGATCTAACATTTGTGTCAAGGTTTTTTTGTCAAAATATTTTCCTTTTGTAAATACTCCAAAAATATTACTTATTGCATTAATATCCTTTAATGGGTTTTCATTCAGTATAACTAAATCTGCTAATTTTCCAATATCAACGCTTCCCATTTTATCAAATTTACCCATAAATTTAGCTCCATTCATAGTAGCAGTTTGTAATATTTCTAGTGGTTTTAAACCACTTTCCTGAAACAAGCCCAACTCTTCAATCAAACTTGCTGCAGGATAAACAAATGTATTTAATGCTGCACAATCACTCCCAGCAATAATCATCATTCCTGATTTTTGGACATAGGGTAATTGTTTAGCAATTAGTTGATAGCGATCTTTTCTTTGTTTTTTTTGTTCAGGAGAATCATTTGCCATTCTATCTATTCGCCATTGATAATTCGACATAAATCGTTTGGTTAAATACTTTTGAAAATCATCAGTTTTATGGTTATTTTCATCTAAATATGCCAATTGTTTCCCGCCTATCAATGTGGGGCAAACAGCTACATTCTTTGAAGCCAATTCTGCATAAGCTTTGGAGGCTTTTTCTTGGTTGAAATTAAGTAAGAAATTGTTCTCCGCTTGGGCTTTTGAGAGGCTTTGGTCCATAATCCCTTTTTTGATGGCAGTTTCATCACTTCCAAGTCTTAATAAATAACTGGCATGTTCTATGGCTGAGAAGCCCTCATTGGCTAAGTCCTGTATAGTGAGGTCATAAGGCACATGTCCACTTACCAAATATCCTCTTTTTTTAGCTTCCACAACACTTTTTAAGAATAAATCTCCTTTGAGGGTGTTTTCCGTAATCTTTATAAAATCAACGTGTAGGCTATCTAAATAATTTAACATTTTGGTAAGCTGAGCCTCGTTTTCGATTTCTAAATCCCCTTTCCAAATTGAATTTAATCCTTCCAGTTTTCTTCCTGCTGTATAAATAGTAGGTCCCAAAAGTTTACCTTCATTTATTTCTTCCCGCCATTTTAAAACTTGTAAACCCAAGTCACTAGCAGCATCTCTAACGGTTGTAATTCCATGAGCAATAAAAATGGGAAACAACGCTTTATTGTCTTCTATTAAATCTTGTCCTTCTATATGAACATGCATATCCCAAAGTCCTGGAATTAGGTATTTTCCTTTAATATCGATTTTTTGAGAAGCTTTATTTTTTAGTGTTTTGTAAGAATCAATATTTTTAATTGTTTGATTTTCAATCAGAATTGCTTTATTTTTTGAAATTTTTCCAGTTTTAACATCTATAATTTTAGCATTGTAGATTAAATAGGTTTTATCTTGTGAAAAGGCAAATGTTAAGAAATGGAACAAAATATAAGTGAAGAAAAGTCTTGATTTTAGAAGAATCATAAGGTATATTTTTTTTAGGTATTAAATTTAGTAGAAAAAAATAGATAAATGACTTTTTGATGCTGGATATTACTTAATCTAAAAAAGATTATTTAGATTTTTAATCTTCTTTTTTTTTATAGAAATTATTGGGGCTCTATTTTTTAAAACTTGTATTCGAAAAATCTTTCCTAGTGACAATTATTTGAATGTACTAGAATATGTTGGCAATAGGATTTTTTTTATCCTTAAAAGCCAGAAATCATTAAGAATATTACTGTTTTAAATTATTTTTTATGAAATTAAGTAATTAATTATTAGATAGTTATGTCATTAAAAATGATTTTTTTTTCTTGAAAGTTAAAATTTTAAAATCCGAAGTTCTATACCTGTTTCATTCACAGTTTCTTTTTTCGGTTGTAAAAAATCCGGAATTATTAGGTAGGAATTCGAATCCGGGTTGGAGAAGAATACTTTTTTCAAATAAATAATTGATTTTTGATTGAGTTATTTTTTGAATTGAAATAATTCTATTGGATTGATAATTTAAATTTGCGTCTGAAAAGCTTCCTTCAAGATTTTTGTCATTACAATCATATAATCTTTTATTAAATGTAAAATCTGAAATTGCATTTGTGAATTCCGAACAGATAGAATTATTGCAAAATCGTATTTTAAAATAATTAAGAGATGCTGG
>DAIQBE010000494.1:0-3247 GCA_036781325.1 Leadbetterella sp.
TGGGAAAGTGACGACAAAGGATATAAAGTCGGAATTGTAAAGGATGAAATTAATTCTAATAAATTTTATGGATTTTTATTGGCTAAAAGAGACCATCTTTGGGTGTTTGGTAAAAACAAATTTGAACTAGAAAAAATCAGCCCCAATAGGTTTAAAACTAAATATTATTATGCAGACTTTAGCTCAGAAAATACACTAACTCGCCAAGTAAAAAATATGATCTCCATTGATAATATTTTCAAAATGGTAAAATATAGTTCTAAAAATAAAGAATTGGCTTCGCAGTATGAGTTAGATCACCAAATGTCCGATTATAGAGTAGAAAAAATTGATGCTGACAATACACTTTTGGTTTTACCTCCTTTTACTATTCCTAATGCACCAACTTATATTCGGGAATTAGTAAATCAAAACAGTGACTTAATTAGAAGTTCAAAAAATTTAATTATTGACTTTAGAAACAATTCAGGTGGAGATGAAAATGCTTTTGATGCCGTTTTTCCATTTATTGCTAATGGCCCTATTGTTCGTAAAGGATCAAAAATTAGAGCAACTCAAGAAAATTTGATTTTATTGAACCATGAATTAAAGGCAATTCAAGATTATCCACAGTATAAAGATAATTTAGATCCTAAACTTAGAGAAATTACAAAGAAGATGCAGTTTAACATGGGCAGAATGTTTGATGGACCCGACAAAACATTTGAATTTGAACCCAATACGCTTAATCCTAAAAAAGTAGTGATTTTGGTGAACAAAAATACAGCTAGTGCTGCAGAAAGTTTATGCCTAGAAGCCAAACAAAGCTCAAAAACAATTTTAATGGGTACTAACACAAAAGGCTTTGCTGATTACACAGAAGTACGCGACTGGGGATTGCCTTGTTTTGGTTGGAGATTAGCAGTAGCATTAGGTATTAGCTATAGATTACCTGAAAGACCAATAGAGAATATAGGTATTAAACCTGATGTTATGTTGTCGGAAGACGAGCCTGATTGGGTATCTGCCGCAGTAAAATATTTAAATTCTTCGAAATAATTTGATAGATTAAGCTCACTATTCTATATTTATGAACGTTATAGATTTTGATGTGTTTTTTTTATTGATTTCGGGTTTTTAAGATTGCATATGAAGCATTTGATTTTGTTTATTTTAATAGTTTTTTGTTATTCAGCTTATGGACAACAAGATTTTTCTAAACTTCTTGTTAATCATTGGATGAAGCAAGAGATTTTGAAAAAGGACAGCAGCAAAATATTCGATAGAACAATAAACTCTTGGAGTTTTGATTTGAATTTTTTTAGCAGAGATAGCGTAAGAGTTATGTACGGTGGTAGGGCTTTTAATTATAATTATAAACTAAAAGATAGCCTATTAATTTTCAATAAGATGGTTTTCCAAATTAAAAAATTGGATGATATCTCTTTAGTTTTAGATCAAGCCAATTTCTCTAACGATCCTTTTGCCTTTAAACTGATATTTAGACCCAAAAAGCTTGTCGATTTAAGTTTTACTCCGGAATCTTATTTATCAAAAAGTGGCGAAAGAGTATATAAAATTTTGCCAGGTAAACTGGAGCCATATTTTATAGACAAAGCTCAAACTGCAATGGATTTCGTTTTTGAGAAATTTGAGTTTCCTGAATTTAAAAAAGGGGGTTTTGTGGTGCGCTTTGTAATAAATACTAAAGGAGAAATAAAGGGAACCCGAATTTTAGCCACCTCTAATGATAGATACAATCAAAAACTGATTGCCGCAGTAGCTAAAACAAAAGGTAAATGGCTACCTGCTGAATTTCTAGGAGAAAAAGTTAATGTGGAGGTGGAGTATGATTTTAATCTAGACTTTAACCCTACCAAATCCCAATCTACTATAGATTCTTCTGAATATTCTAAAACCTATTTTAGTTATGGAAATGATTTTTTTGAAAGAAAATCTTTTCGTCAAGCCGAATCGTATTATAAAAAAGCTATAGATTTTGATGCACTAAATATTGATGCTTATTATCAGCGAGCGGCTTGTAATATTTTGCTTCGTAAAAAAGAAGAGGCCTGCGGAGATTATCAGCAACTCGTTTTTTTGGAGCAAACCAAAGCTAAAGTGTTATTTAACAAATATTGTAAATAATATTATTTAGGAAAGCTAGGTCTTACTTCAATTTTGCTTGGTAAAGTACGTGATGGCATTTTCAATAAATCACACACCATTTGTCCAATATCTTGTGGCTGAATTTTCCAAGCGTCTGATTCATTGGGTTCATGATTGTTAAAATAAGAGGTTACAGAACCTGGCATTATGGTGGTAACTTTTACTCCTTGGCTTCTTAAATCCATCATTATAGCCTGTGAAAAACCTACTAATCCAAATTTACTGGCATTGTATGCCGCTCCTCCAGCAAAAAAGTTTGTACCAGCTAAACTTGAAATAGTAATAATATAGCCTTTATTTTTCTTAATTTGTTCTAAGCTGGCTTTCACTGAATTAAAAACCCCCGTGAGGTTAATGTCTATAGTTTCTTTCCATTGGTCAGGACTAAGGTCTGTAATGTTTCCAAAATGCCCTACACCTGCATTGGCAATTAAAATATCTAAATGACCAAATTTTGCCACCGCTTGTTGTACAGTTATTATTTGATCTTCATAATTTCTTACATCTGAAACTAAACCTAATGTGCCTTCGGCAGAAATGCCGTTTAAATATTTGGTGGCAGCATGAACATCCGCTTCGTTTCTGCCAGTTATCACAACTTTTACTCCTTCTTTTATTAATTCTTCGGCTATGCCAAGGCCTATTCCTTTTGAACCTCCCGTAATGAGTGCTACTTTATTTTTCATTTGGATCCTCATTTAATTTAATTAGAAAACTATTTATACTACTTTTTGACGAAGTTAAGCTAAAATTCTTGCATATTTGTTTAAAAATATTGGTTAATAATAATGTTGATTTCTATTATAGTAGCTGTTTCAGAAAATGGGGCAATAGGTAAAAATAACGAATTGCTTTGGAGACTTTCTGAGGATTTAAAAATATTTAAGAGGAGAACTTCAGGTCATGCTATTATAATGGGAAGAAAGACTTTTGACTCGATAGGAAAACCATTACCAAATAGATTAAATATTGTAATTTCTAGAAATTCAGGTTTGAAAATTGATGGCTGTGAAATTGCAAATTCGCTAGAAAGAGCAATTGAAATTGCCAAAGAAAAATCTGAAAAAGATGAGATTTTCATAATAGGGGGGGAGAAAAT
>DAIQBE010000495.1:0-3243 GCA_036781325.1 Leadbetterella sp.
GGCGTTTCTTTTAATGGTAATTCGGCGGATATAGAAAACAGCCTTTACACTGTACTTAATGTAAGTTTCCCCCCACATCCAGATAACGAGATGCTACTTTTTAATCTTGATATCGAAGGGATTTCTTGTTCTGGTGGAAGTGCATGTTCAAGTGGTACAAACTTGGGCTCACATGTGTTGAATTGCCTAGGTATTGATTCAGAAAGAGCTAATGTGCGTTTTTCTTTTAGTAAATTCACCACAGAAGAGGAAATTGATAAAACCGTTCTTACCTTAGAAAACTTGTTTGCTTTGAATAAAGTATAAGGGGGATTTTAAACTAAATAAATTGTCTTCTCGTATTTGATTTTTGAAATTAAATACTAGTTGATTTGAAATCTATTGCCAATTTAAGAAAACTCAACATCCTATTACTTTTTATCTCCCAAAATTAGTATTTTAGTAGGCACATTGTTAGATCAAAAACAAATTAGCTTACTTGGATATTCAAATTCTATAATTACTATAGTATTACGATTAACATGTAAAAAGTGATTTGTCTTTTTCTAAAAATACCTTTACTAATATTAGTAATTTGAATCATTTCAGGGCTTTAAAATTAGTTTCCCAATTGCTACGTTTTCTATGGCCTTTTTATTTGTAAGCTCCGCTCTTTTGCCTCCTTTTGCAAACATTTCTGCTTGGTCATTGTAATGCTTACTCATAAAATAGCCGCTTTGGCCGGTAGGATTCACACTTTGGGCTAATGATGGATTTCCAAAATCAATAATTCGACGTAGGGCAGGGCCATAAGTTACTTTATATGTGCCTGTAGAATCCATGCTAAAATCAAGATTATTAATAGTTTCTCTTCCTCCCATCACGGCAATTGGTCCTACATTAAACCATTTGCCAATTACTGGGATTATACCAAGTGGGTGTTTATGCTCTATAGAATGCACTTTTCCCCATTGCCACTTGGTTTTGTCGTTGCCCAATTGAGCCACAAGTTCTGATGACGTAGTTTCCAATGCCTTCAGGAATACCTGGTTTTTGGTTTCTTTTTGAGGAGTATGTACATTATCCCACCATTTGGAATCCGTATTTTTTAGAAAAGTGGATGTGGCTCTTTTTAATGCAAAATTATGCTCGAATGCATTGAAAACCTCTGGTCCTAATTCATCCAAAAGTCCTTGTTTGTAAATATTATAAAGAAGCCTGTAAAAAATAGTAGGAGGGATGTCGTCCAAATTATGAGCACCGTCCCAGTTCATTAACAAAGTTTTTAAATCTCTTCCTTCTTTTTTTAAATCATTGTCTTTCAAGTCTTCAAATATTGTTTTTATCATTGCAGGATACGTACTGCTTTTTACATCGTTTATTACATTTCTGACCGATTCCTCCGTCCAGTCATTCTTTGTTGTAAATAAAAGTTCTTCGATCCTTTTAGCTCTATTAGATGGCACATAATATCCGGGCACTAAGCCATTTCCCATATCATCAGGTTGGTTATTGGCACTATAAAGTACTCCATTTTCAGGATTTACAATTTGTGGATTTAAACTAAAATCATACCATCCTTGTGGATCATCTAAGCCTGTAGAGCCATCTAATATCAATTGAGGATTTACATGTTTTGGTCGAATTGGCAATTTGCCAGCCGCCCACCAGCCGATATTTCCTTGGGTGTCGCCCCACATAAAATTTAATCCTGGTGAAGTTAAAGGAGCCACTGCAAGGGACATATCCTTTACGTTTTTTGATTTACAGACATTATAAAAAACGTTTAAATGTTGAGAAGGGAACTGATGAAAAACCCACCAAAGTGCTATAGGATCTTTTATATTTTGAACATTTTTAAAGGCCCCATTCAGCAAATATCCATGCCTGGTTTTTTTTACTTCAAAAGCTACATCTGGTTTATCTTTCACTTTAATAGTCTCTTTTCTAGTACTTATATCTTCCCATGTGTCTTTATATTTTACCTGATTTGCATTGTTAGGATTTAAGGTTTCTTTAAAAAAATCTGCATCGTCATTTTCAAACATCGTTAGGCCCCAGCCTCCAAAATCATTATGACCTAAAGCTGGAACAGGTGTACCCGCCAAAAAATTTCCATAGGTTTTAAATGTGGGACACTCTAAATGAGCTTCATACCAAACCGAAGGCTGAGAGAATGCTATATGTGTATCGTTGGCCAAAATGGGTTTGCCAGATTTAGTTTTTTTTCCAGAAATCACCCAGCCATTTGAACCATGGAAAGGTGGAAATACTAAATCTGAATTCATTTTTTGTAACTTATTTGATATAATGGCTAAATTTTGTGCTGCCAAAGATGCTTTTTGTACGGGGATCTTATACAAAGAATCTGGCCATGCTGCTAACACATCATTGAAATAGTCTGAGCCCAATCTGGTAATAATATCTGTAGAAACCGCTTCTGCACTAAAAGCCCCCACAAAAGTGTATCCCATATAACCCACAATTATTTCCATGTCTTCTAATGTATATTCGGTTTTGGGTATACCTGCTAGAGTAAATTCTATAGGAGTCTTGCCGTTTTTAATAAAGTGATTTATACCTTTTACATAGGCTTTTGCGGCTTTTACAAAAGGGGAATTGGGGTCTTTGTATGTGGTTGCTATTGTTAGCTTAGCGTGCTCTCTGAAACTCAAAGTTCTAAAAAATTTATCGCTTTCTAATGCGGGCTGTCCAAAAAGCTCCGAAAGTCTACCATCTGCTAATCTTCGTAATATTTCCATCTGGAACAAGCGATCTTGTGCATGCACATAGCCGAATGCATAAAAGAGATCTTCTTCGTTTTGGGCATAAATATGGGGTATTGCATAATCGTCATAAATTACATCAACAGGGGCTTTAAGTTCGGGCAATTTTAATTCTGAAGAATAGCTTGGCTTCAAGTATTGCAAATAAACAAAAATGGAAATTGAAAGTATTAAAATTAGAATACAAATCGTAAGGAAAACTTTTTTTAGGAATTTCATTGGAAGAAGGTTGAGGTTCAAAAGTAAATGTAAGAGTAATGCATTAAAAATAAAAATTTTAGCCGTGGTTTTAGATTCACCTTTTTATTAGTTTTTAACTTGGTTTTATTCAATTTATTGAATGTATTGTTTTGTCTAAGAATTACAATTTTTATTAAAGTTTTGATAATTTATAAACTACTAACATTTATAGAAAACCACTTAAAATTCTTAAAATAAATTTAATTTGAGTTTCCAAATGGGGGAATGAATAGACGAA
>DAIQBE010000496.1:0-3237 GCA_036781325.1 Leadbetterella sp.
ATTTCTTTCAGGATTTGGAGATACTCCATTTATTATTTTAGATCTTTCGTTAGAGTTTAAACTTTCTATAAAAATATCGATTAAATCTTCCTCATGAATCCAAGATATCCATTGCAATCCAGAACCAATGGCTGAACCCAGATTTAATTTGATTGGTATTAATAATTTTGGTAAAGCACCACCACTTAAACTTAATACCACTCCTGTACGAACAATAACTAATTTTAAATTATTTTTTTTTGCAAATTGTTCTTCAGCATTTTCCCAAACTTTTGTACATTCTGCTAAAAAATCGTTACCAACAATTGAGTGTTCTGTATTTTCATTTTCACCGGTATCGCCTCCATAATATCCAATAGCTGAGCCTCCAATTAATATTTTCAATGTGGTTTTGTCAATATGCTTCTCAATAAGTTGGAGTGTGTTAACACGACTTTCAATTATTTCCTTTTTTCTTTTCTCTGTCCAACGCCCTTCTGCTATACCCTCACCAGCCAAATGAATAATTGCCTCTACTCCCTCTAATGCACCTTCTTCAATGTATCCAGTTTTATAATCCCATTCAAAAATTGATGCTTCACTAGTTTTTGTTTTAGTACGGCTTAAAATATTTACACTATGACCCTGTTCAATAAGTTTTTTTGTCAAAGGTTTCCCAATCAGCCCAGTTCCTCCAGTCACCAAAATTTTCATAATTGTTTTTATTAATCCAATTGATAACTTAAATTTAAGAAGTTTGTTTTAAAAGAAAGGGTAGACTTTTAAGCCTAACCTTAAGAAAATTGAGAATATTATTAATTAACGCACAGAAATTTCATCTACAAAAAGCCAAGAAGGTTTTCCTACTCCTGGATGCCCTTCAGGTAGAGGCCCGTAATTTTCAGCTTTAATTTTTACAAATCTTGCATTTTGGGTGTCTAAAGAAATATTTAATTGTTGTACAGAACTTTCTAATGAAACAGATTTTCTAAGTTCTATTTTCTTGATAGGAGAAAAGGTTTTATTATCATTAGAAATTAAAATTTCTACATTTAAAGGAGACATTATCCAAGAACTATAGGCAGACATAAATGCTAGGGAAACACTAGAAAAAGCCATTTTTTCGCCTAGGTCTAACGTAAGATTTAGGTTTTTCCCTTCAAATCCTACCCAAGGTTCATTATTATTTACATCTCCTCTAATTCCATTTGTTAAGGCATATTTTTCTCCTCCAAGATATTTTTTAGGGTCATTTTCAAGTATGTAACTTTTACCAGTACTTTTGGATATAACAAACGATTTTGTGGTAATATTGCTAATTCGCTCTCCAAATTTATTGAAAACTGCGGATGAAATATTTCTGTCTTGACTGATATTTATTTTTTTAGCTGGATCAAAAATCAATGATTTTTCATTTGGTTGGGAGCCATCTAAAGTGTACCTTATTATGTAACTGGGAACCACAGTGGAAAGAGATAGCGTAGGTAGGTTTTTTGAATCTTTAGAAAAGGTATAGTTTACATCAATAAACGCATTAGAATAATTAACAGACATAAATTTTAATCTTTCCAGATGAACCATCAATCTTTTTGTGAAGTTTTCATAAGATTTTGTTTTATCTGACCAGCCAATCTCTGCTACTGCCAAAGCTCTTGGGAATAGCATATAATCTGCATGTTGTGGGGTAGAAACATATTCTGTCCAAAGATTCGCCTGTACACCTTTTATATATTTTGCCTCCTCAAGGCTTAGTTCTGTTGGAATTGGCTCATAAGAATACGTTTTTTGTAAAGGTAAAAATCCACCAATGGCTATGGGTTCTGAGGCTGGGTCTGATTGGTAATAATCTAAATAGACATAGCTGTTTGGGGTCATAATAACGTCATGTTTTTGTTTAGCAGCCTCTATTCCACCAGTTGTGCCTCTCCATGACATTACTGTAGCATTAGGCGACAAACCACCTTCTAATATTTCATCCCAGCCAATTATTTTTCTGCCTTTTGAAGTAACAAATTTGTCAATTCTTCTGATGAAATAGCTTTGTAATTCATGCTCATCTTTTAGTCCTTCTTTTTTAATTAATTCTTGACAAAAAGCTGAGGCTTTCCAAGTGTTTTTAGGACATTCGTCTCCTCCAATATGAATATATTTACTAGGAAATAAATCAATTACTTCTGTCAATACATCTTCTAAGAAACTAAAAGTTTTTTCTGTTGGACAAAAAACTCTTTGTTCTACTCCCCACTTTGTTCCTACCTCGTAAGTTTCACCAGTGCACCCTAATTCTGGATAAGAAGCTAAAGCAGCCAAAGCATGTCCTGGCATTTCTATTTCCGGAACAATAGTTACAAACTTTTTTTGCGCATAGGCAACTAAATCTCTAATTTCATCTTGTGTATAAAAACCGCCATGAGGTTTTCCATCATATTTTTGGTCTCTATAATGTCCTAACATTGATTCTTTCCTAATAGAGCCAATTTCAGTAAGTTTTGGGTATTTCTTAATCTCAATCCTCCAGCCTTGATCCTCTGTTAAATGAAGGTGAAGCGTATTCATTTTATTTAATGCTAAAACATCAATTAATTTTTTAATGTAAGTAATGGGAAAAAAATAACGCCCTACATCAAGCATAACTCCTCTATATTCAAATCTTGGATTATCTTTAATAATGCACTCTGGAATAGTCAATTTCAGATTTGAGTTAACTGATGCACTGAAAATTTCGGTTGGCATTAATTGTAATAGGGATTGAAATCCATAAAAATAGCCAATAGCAGAAGACGCTGAGATAGTAACCCCTTTTTGATTGACTAATAATTCATAGCCTTCTAAAGGCAAATTTGTGTTTTTTGTAAATTTAATACTATTAGAATTTGCTTCATTTACTATTTCAGGAGCTTTAGATTTTACAATTTTTATTCTAAGAGCTAGTTGTTCAGCTACCTCCATTGCATCCTCAGCATCTTTAGTCACAACAATTTTGGTATTTTGATCGACTATGAATTTTGATTTTCCTTCAATAATACTTAAGGGTTTCGGAATAATTGAAATGGAGTTTTGGGCCATAACTCCTAAACTAAATAATGAGAACAAAATGGCTTTTTTCATTTAAAATTAAATTTTATTTTGGTTGAATTAAAAAAAACATAAAGTAAAAGTTTCAATCAGTTTCGTATTATTTTATTTTAATTATCCTTTTAAAATGGTATGTCCCATTTTATCTCTTTTTGTCATTAAATAGCTTTCATTGTGTTCATT
>DAIQBE010000497.1:0-3225 GCA_036781325.1 Leadbetterella sp.
CCTTTCCACATAAAACGTTCTTGTTCCAAAATTTGGATAGTATTCTGAGCGCTTAGAACCTTGAATCAAGTCTCCAAAAACGGAAATTGTAAAACTAGTAAGGGAGCCAAACCGCTTTCTACCTAAGTTAAGATCGATATGCGCAGTTTTTTCTCCAAATGCTGATGCATATCTTACATATCCGTTTGCATTGGTGTTATTTAACTCCGGACTTTTAGATCTAAAATGAATTACTCCGCCGAGTGCATCACTGCCATACATAACAGAACTTGGACCAAAAATTACTTCTGCTCTTTCCAGCATATTTTGGTCAATTCTCATAACATTTTGTAAATGACCCGCTCTATAAATAGCGTTGTTCATTCTAACCCCATCTATTACAATTAATACTCTGCTCGATTCAAAACCCCTTAAAACGGGGCTTCCCCCACCAGCTTGGCTTCTCTGGACAAATACGTTTCCTGATTGTTCTAATAGATTTGCCGTGTTTGCCGTATTTTGAAAAGCAATTTTCTTAGCCGAAATTATTTCAATTTGGTTTGGTGATTCATTTTTTAGCTGCTCAAATTTGTTTGCTGAGATAATAATTTCATTTAAATCTAACTTTTTGGAAGTACTATCTTTTTGTGCATTTGCTAGGTGAAAGCCTAGAAAAAGCATACATACTAATATTTTATGATACATTAATTGGAGTAATTTAGATATAATAAATTAAAAATTGATTGAGGTTTTTTCTTATCAAAAAATCACATAGTTCCTTTTTTTAATTTAAATTTATATCTAAATTATTAAAATGGCTATAGCACGAAAAGCAATAAGACCTTACGTTTTTTTGATAGAATAACTTGAGATTGTTTTTGGAAAGACTGTTCCAGTTTTTAATAAAAAATGGGAGGAGGGATAATTATATTTATATACCAATTGGGTAGTTTTGACACTGAAAAAAGATTTAGTTTTTTCGTTTCATATGAAAAAAGGATATCTAATTTAAAGAAATCTTGACAAATTATAACGAGCTTGAAAAAGTACATTATTTTAGAGACAATATCTTTTTTAAAGGGATTGTTGTCGAAATTTATTGAAAATGAATTCTCAAAATCTGAATTTAAAGAAGTTTCGTTTCCATCCAAGAAACAGTAAAGTACTTTTTTGTCTTTTGTGATTACTGTTTTTACCACGTCATACATTACACCATTTTGTTCAAATTCGTTTTCATTAAAACTTAAAGGCTTATTAATTTGTATGAGTTGTTCATCAGGAAGATTAAAGAGCAGTTTTTCTTTCACCTCATGTCTAATCCATGCCAATTGACAGGTATATAAAGAAGGACTAAAAAAGTTTTTTAAAAAAAACAAAAAAATAAAAAACCATAATAAAATAATATGGATAGGTTTCTTTCCTTTTTTATGTCTTTTTGACAATTTCAATTTTTTAAATTGTTTTTTGCAAATATCAAAAAAATGTGTGAAAGCCGTTCAATAATCTAACACTTTTATTTATTTGGATGTAAGAAAAAATTCAAATCTTCATAGTGTTCCAATTTATCAAATCATACTTTAAAATTTATAATTAAACTCAGATTTAAATAATATTGATTTTTTTTATACTTTCGTATTTTTGTTTCTAAATAAAAAACTTCATTTACCTTAAATATTTCATTTATGAAAAAAGTGTTTTGTATTTTATTATTTATTAGTGCATTCGGCAGCCTTTTTGCCCAAAAAAAGAAAGCTAAAGAGCCAACCACTCCTATGGAGATAAAGGTCTTACCTGTAGATAATTCTAAATTTTTTAAAGGAATGTCTTGGAGAAATATAGGACCTTTTAGAGGAGGCAGGTCTTTAGCAGTGGCCGGCCACAAAGATCAACCGATGACTTATTATTTCGGTGCAGTAGGTGGGGGCGTTTGGAAAACTACTGATGGCGGGCAAAACTGGGGTTATACAGGAGACAGTACGTTTAAATCAAGCTCTGTTGGAGCCGTTGCTGTGGCACCTTCAGACCCAAATGTGATATATGTGGGCATGGGTGAAGCTGACATGAGAAGTAATATTAGTTATGGAGATGGGGTATATAAATCTACAGATGCGGGTAAGTCTTGGAAGTTCATGGGTTTGCCAAAAGCAGATGCTATTGCCACAATAGAAGTACATCCTAAAGACCACAACTTAGTGTATGTAGCAGCAGTTGGAAATCCTTTTGCTCCAAATAAAGAAAGAGGAGTTTTTAGAAGTAAAGATGGTGGTAAAACTTGGGACCATGTTTTAGCTAAGAATGATAGTACCGGTGCTTATCATGTTAGAATTGACCCGAATAATCCTCGTATTTTATATGCTACGCTTTGGCAGGCTTATAGAAATGGACATAGTATGAGTAGTGGGGGAGTTGGTTGCGGCTTGTATAAATCTACTGATGGTGGAGATTCTTGGGTTTGTTTAAATGAAAAACCAGGTATGCCAAAGGGTTTGTTAGGTAAGATTGGAGTCACCGTTTCACCAGCAAATTCAAATAGATTATATGCCATGATAGAAAATGCCAAAGGTGGTTTATACACCTCCTATGATGCAGGTGAGACTTGGAAACTGGTAAACGATGATAAAAATCTTTGGCAAAGACCATGGTATTATATGAATTTACAGGCTGACCCTAAAAATGAGGAGGGTATTATTATCCTAAATGTAAATGTTTTTAAATCTACTGACGGCGGTAAGACCATTCGGAATATACGGGTACATCATGGTGATACGCATGATGTTTGGATAAATCCTAATAATCCAGAAAATTATATTATTGGAGACGACGGTGGTGCTGAAGTAACTTTTAATGATGGCTATACTTTTACAGATGTTGACATTCCTACCGCTCAATTTTATCATGTTCACCTTGATAATGATTTTCCTTATAATGTCTATGGCTCTCAACAAGATAACTCTACTGTCAGAATAGCTAGCAGATCAAATGGCTTTTCTATTGGTTTAAGAGATTGGTATCCTGTGGCAGGAGGCGAGTCGGGTTATATTGCCATTAAACCAGGTAACTCCAAAATTACCTTTGGAGGTTCTTATGACGGATTTTTGACGAAACTTAATGCAGAAAATGGACAGGAGCAAAATATTATGGTCTATCCTGAAAACAATATGGGGCATACCTCTGCTCAAAAGAAATTTCGTTTTCAATGGACGTATCCTATAATATTTTCTCCCCATGACAATACCCGTATGTACT
>DAIQBE010000498.1:0-3219 GCA_036781325.1 Leadbetterella sp.
ACCATGGTTAGAGATAATATCAAGATTCCAAAAGATATATTTATAAAAATATTTCCATAAAAAAAATTAAACTGGAAAAACGAAATAAATAGAAAAAATGATGTTATGGCAATTAAAAATAAAGGAGCATGGTATTTATTTAATGCATTAAAAACCCACTGGATATTAAGCATCTTACGCAAATAAATTCCAAAAATAAAGCTAGAAATTATCCAAAAATATTGGGGTAGGCTGTTTTGAAAATATGTATGAAAAAAAATGAAATCAATTAATCCAAATACTGATAAAGTAATCAGTAAGGTGTAAGAAATTATTTTACTTTTTGAATATTTAAATAGTAAGGGAAACAATAAATAGAAAATAAATTCTTGACCAATTGACCATGAAGGCGAATTTATTGTATTCCAATTAGGAATAAATACTTGTAAACACAATATATTTGTAATTAAAGATAAAAGAGTTGGTGGCGAATTTAACAATAATGAAGACATCAATAACGCCACAAAATAAATTGGATATAATCTAAAAAATCTTTTTTTTAAAAAGAAACTCCAATTAGATTGAAAGTTTAATAATTCTACATGAGTTAATATAAAGCCAGATAATATAAAAAAGTAAATCACCGCCAAATTACCATTGTTTAAAATTATTTCTATTAATGGAAAATTAAAATTTACTAATTTAGTATTTGCAAAGAAGTGGAATAATACAACCCAAAATGCTGCAATAAACCTTGTAAAGGTTAGAATTTTTGTATTTATCATATGTTAATTTAGAGATCAATAAATCATAAGAAAAATCATTCTTTGTATATTAAAGAATCACTGCGATTCTTTTTTTTAAGAGCTAGTCTAAAGAATTGATTTTTTTAGAATCTATTAATTTTTTTCGAAGCGAATATAACAGTAGTTTCTGTAAATAAAAACAAATAAAAAAAACACAAACTTTTTCTGGAATTTTCAAAAGGGATATCCGTTTGAAATAGTCTTGTTAAAAGTGATTTAGTTTAATTATCAGATTTCTGATATCAATAAAAGAGTTTATTAAAATAATCGGAAAAATGTTAAGCACATTCAAAATTTTATTTCAAGCATCATCATACCTTTTTTTGAAAAAATTTAGATCTTAGGCAATGGTTGTGTTTTTATGGTTTACTTTATTTAGTATTTTCTTTTTAATTTAAGTAGGTCTAACCTTATTTGTTCAATGGAATGGCTGTTTTAATAATTAATTAAAAGCATTTATGGTATTAAAATGCAACTTGTAATTGTGTAAGAAACAAATACTTAAAAAATACAATTAAGTTAGTATTAATATCATTTTTATATTAATGGTTGGCAATATTTTTTTTAGTAAACCAATCGGCCGATTATATACTCAATCTGAATTCACATTTTTCAGATAAATCTTTTTTGCCTCTTTAATTATGGTGTTTTAAACATTATGTAAAAAAAATTGCCTTGATTTTTTATTCAAGGCAATTTTTGAAAGCTTTTATCCTGATTTATTGAAATTTCAAAATATTTTTTAAAATTTTATATTTAAAAGACTACTAATACTTAATTTGGGTTATAATTCGGATTAAGTTTACTCTTAAAAATGTTTACTATTGTAGCATCAATAGTTCCATTTGCCAGTTTTCTAGGAAAGAAACTAATTCCTTGTTCTGTATTTTCATCTGCATGATTTACAAATCCTATTCGAGATGTTGGGTTATTATCTAGCCAGTTTACAGTATCATCAATTATCTTTGGTAAAACCTCATAGCAACTTTGCCATGTATAATACCTACTAATTATTTCAGTTCCACCGCTATAGTGCCATTCTCTAGCTCTCTGATCTAATCCTAAAATTATTGATGGTGCTGTGGCTCTTCCTGCAAGCTTATTTGACTGATTCCAACCTTGGGAAATAGTTCTTACTTCTTCAAAATTATTGTTAACATAATTTCCATATAGATAATAAGAAGACATAGCAGAAAAACCATTATTTTGCATCCAATCATTTCTTTCATAATCATCACAAACAAGTATTAGGTATAATTCAGGAATCCCAGCCGCTGCTTTAATTCTGTTTATATCTAACATTTTAGCATTAATCCAATTTTGATCTAAGAGATTTTGATTAAAACATAAAACCGATAACACGGGTTTTCCATCAATTCGTTGATAATAGGGTTGCTGCATGTGATTAGCAATAGTGTTTACTGATTGAGTATATGTAGAGTTACTTGGATAATTTTCTTTTCCTTCTCCAAAATCGCCGAGTTGATAACATAATTTTAACCCTCTTTTATTTGGATTTCTTACAAATGCTTCCCTTCCCACTTTTAATGTGGCATCTCCAGGATACCATAAAAAGTTAAAGCCTTGTAATCCAGCCATTACTGTATATTCAATCATTTGATCCATGATTTGGTCTGTAACATGATAATTTACAGTTACTTCAACCATTTTTTTTCCTACCACCATTTTTTGATTATTAATCTTTACCCAAGTGTCAATTTCTTTTTGTTCGGGGGTATGATCATACGCATAAAATGGGGCTAGATCTCTAAATTGAGGTTGTGAAAGCATGTATCTTTCTTCACTATGAGTTTTTTGAGCAGAATTTAGAATTCCCTCCCCTTGATTTCCCCAAAAGTGAACAAATATAGGTTTATCTCTTACTACTGCATCTGGTCTTGCTAATGAATTTTTACTTTCTTTTTTTAATTCATTTTTAGTTGTAATGCTAGAATTTTGGTTCTTTTCATTTTCAAATTTCTGATTAATACTTTCTTTTTTCTTTATTGGGAATGGGGCTATTTTTTTTATTTCATCTGTATTTTTTACCGATGTTACTCTTGAATCGGAAGGATAAAAAATATATCCAGAAAACAATGAAACTGAAAGCAATAAAACTAGATTTTTCATCTTCGTTTAGATTTAAATTTTTCTATTTTTTTATGATAATTAATTGAAAATAAAAGAAAAAATTATTTATAATGCTAATATTCAGTTTGTTATGCCTTAATAAATAATTTGAAAATTTCTTTTTTTTCCTATTATAAAGGTATATGTCAAAAGCTGTACCAAAAATTAAAAAAAATGAAAATATTTTTAAAAATTATAAAGTCTCTTGGGCAGCAGCTATTCTTTTTATGGTTTTCTCTTTTCCCAATATCTCCATCATAAGCATTAAGTCTGGACCTTTTCCTTCTCCAGTAATAGCTAATCG
>DAIQBE010000499.1:0-3217 GCA_036781325.1 Leadbetterella sp.
TCCAAACCTGATTTCTGATTTTTAGGCAAATCAACCTGAGAACGGTCACCTGTTATAATTATTTTTGAACTAGGTCCCATTCTAGTCAAAAACATTTTAATTTGCATTGGAGTGGTATTTTGTGCTTCGTCTAAAAGTATAAACGCATTGTCCAGCGTTCGTCCTCTCATATAGGCAAGAGGAGCAATTTCTATCGTGTTTTTTTCTAAAAATGATTTAAGTTTCTCAGGAGCGATCATATCTTCTAAAGCATCGTAAATAGGTCGCAAATAGGGATCTATTTTTTCTTTTAAATCTCCGGGCAGAAATCCTAAATTTTCACCTGCTTCTACTGCAGGTCGGGTGATAATTATCTTTTTTATAGTTTTGTCTTTCAAAGCTCTTACGGCTAAAGCAACAGCAGTATATGTTTTTCCAGTTCCGGCGGGCCCAATAGCAAAAACAATATCATGTGTATCATTTGCTTCTACTAATCTTTTTTGATTTAGGGTTCTGGCCTTCACAATTAACCCTCTATTTCCATGAACAATAATATCTTTGTCATAGAGAATATCTTCGATTTTTTCTGTATTTCCTTTTAAATAGGTCTTTACATTATCTAGAGAAAGGTTTCCGAATTTATCAAAATGATGCATTAAATTGTCAAACAATAAACTAATTTCGTCTATTTCTTTATCGGGTCCTTTTAATAAGATTTCGTCTCCTCTTGAGATAATTTTGCTTTGAGGGTAGGCTTTCGCCACTTCTTTTATATTTCCATTTTGAATTCCTAGAAATTCACCTAAGGATAAAAGGTCTAGTTTGAGTGTTTTTTCAGTCAAATTAATGTTTTAATTAAAATTTTATCAAATTTGAAAAAATTATTAACAATAATGGTAAATTTTCCACAAAATTTTTGTTAAATTTATTTAATCATTTGATTTCTAAAGCTTTCTAAAAAAGCATGTTATTTTCTGTTTTTATGTATTAGAAAAATTGTAGTAATATTGTTAGCAGAAAACCAATATGAATTAAAATCGGCTTTGAGTGAAACTATAAATATCGGAATCTCTAAGGAGAATTTGGCCTTGCAAAGAGGCAAAATAGCACCACAGACCCCTGAAATGGAAGAGGCGGTTTTGGGTGCTATTTTAATTGATAAAGATGCATTTAATTCAATCAATGAAATATTAGTTTCTTCCAGTTTTTACTTAGAAGCCCACCAAATTATTTTCGATTCCATTGTTCAAATAAGTCGTGATTCTGAGACGATTGATTCTTTAAATGTAATAAGAAGTTTAAGAAAATCAGGATTAATTCAACGAGCTGGTGGAGCAAAATATGTGGCTTCTTTAGGTAGTAAAGTAAATTCTTCAACTAATATTGAATATCATGCAATGGCTATTGCCCAAGCGGCCATTAAAAGAGACATGATAAGAGTAGCAAATGAAATTTTAGAAGATAGTTTTTCAGAATCTAGAGATGTATTTGAACTTTTAAATAAAACCGAACAATCTTTTTTTACTATTTCTGAAAAAAATATTAGAAAAAATTATTTGGATGCAAATACAATAATGCGTTTAACTATCGATGAATTAGAAAATAAAAAAGAAAACAATAAGCATGGTCTAACGGGTATTCCTAGTGGATTTACTGATTTAGATATGCTTACCGGAGGATGGCAAAAAACTGAACTTTCTATTATTGCTGCCCGACCGGGCATGGGAAAAACCGCATTTGTAGTTTCTTCCATGCGCAACGCAGCAGTTGACCATGGAATTCCTGTTGCAATTTTTTCTTTAGAAATGTCCGCCACACAGCTTATGCTTAGAATGATATCTGCAGAAGCCGAAATAGACAGTGAAAAATTGCGAAAAGGGATCATGCATGGCCATGAATGGGAGCAATTACATCATAAAATAGACAAACTTTCTAAATCCAAGATATTTATTGATGATACTCCTGCCCTATCTATTCTTGAATTAAGAGCGAAATGTAGGAGACTAAAAGCGCAACATAATATTCAAATGGTAATTATTGATTATTTGCAATTAATGACTGGAGACGATGGGTCGGGAATAGCTGGAAGCCGAGAACAAGAAATTGCATCTATTTCTAGGTCCTTAAAAAATTTAGCCAAGGAACTAGAAGTTCCTGTTATTGCACTATCGCAATTGAGTAGAGCAGTAGAAACTAGAGGAGGGGATAAAAGACCACAATTATCCGATTTACGAGAATCTGGATCTATTGAACAAGACGCAGATATGGTAATGTTTTTGTATCGTCCTGAATACTATAAAATTACAGAAGACGAACAAGGCAATTCAACGGAAGGAATTGGAGAGCTAATTATTGCTAAAAATCGTGCCGGAACTACGGATAATATTCGATTACAGTTCATTGGTAAATTTACCAAGTTTGCCGACCTTGGAAGTTATAGTGGCAATAGTGAAAATTCGAAAAGTATAAGTAATCTTTCTTTTAACGAACACTCTGGAATAGCTCATTTTGAAAACCCAAATACAGATCTAGGCTTTCAAACTTTTAAAAGTAAAATAAACAAGGAAGAAAACAATGAAACTAAATCAAAAGATGAGAATGAGGAATATCCATTCTAAACTCTAAAGTTCTTTAAAATCCATCCCCCTCCTACTACATCATTGCCTTCATAGAAAACTGCAGCTTGGCCTGGAGCAATAGCAGAAACAGATTTTTCGAAAATGACTTCTAATTTATCTTTTTCTAATTGTTTAATAAATGCCGTTTCTCCTGGATCTTTATATCTTACTTTAGTAGTTGTTTGTAATCCTTTTTCGGGTATAGTTTCATACTTTTGCATATTAAGTTTACCTACCCACATTCCGTTTTTCAATAAGTATTCTTCTGTACCTAAAATAACTTCATTCGTATCTTTTTTTATATCAGTCACAAATACAGGATACCCCAAAGCAATACCTAAACCTTTTCTTTGTCCAATCGTGTAAAATGGATAACCTTCGTGTTTTCCAACAATACTACCGTTTTCAAGAACGAAATTACCTCCCTTTACTCGTTCTTCTAAACCCTCTACCCTCCTTTTTAAAAAACCTCTGTAATCATTATCAGGCACAAAACAAATTTCATACGATTCAGATTTATTTACTAAATCATAAAACCCTCTTTCTACTGCCATGGCCCTAATCTGAGATTTTGTTAGTCCTCCTAAAGGCAAAATTGTTCTTGATAAGCTTTCTTGAGA
>DAIQBE010000500.1:0-3211 GCA_036781325.1 Leadbetterella sp.
TGTAGTGGAGTAAGAACAAATGGCAAATTGGATGAAAAAAAATTAGAAGAATTTTTCAATGAAATGAGCAAATGAAATCTTTAAAGATAAAAGTGTGTGGAATGCGTGAAACCCAAAACATTTTGGATTTAGCGAACCTACAACCTGATTTTATGGGCTTTATTTTTTTTGATAAATCTCCCCGATATGTTTTAAGTTCGAAAAACTATAAAGAAATTTTAAATCTTCCTGAGACTATAAAAAAAACTGGTGTATTTGTGGATGAAACTTTCGAAAATATTGTAAAATTTATTTCTGAGTTTAATTTAGACTATGTGCAATTGCACGGAGGTGAAACTCCAGATTTTTGTAAAAAAATAAAATCAAAAGGGGTTGGAGTAATAAAAGCTTTTGGAATTGATCAAACCTTTTCGTTTAAACAAACTGTTGAATATGAAGAATGCGTAGATTTCTTTCTATTCGATTCAAAAGGAGAAAAACAAGGTGGTAACGGTTTAAAATTTGATTGGACAATTTTAAAAAATTATAATCAAAAGGTTCCTTTCCTCTTAGCTGGAGGCATTGCTTTGGAAAACGTGGAGGATTTGATTGAATTGGAAGAATTAAACATTGCAGGCATTGATGTAAACAGTAAATTTGAGATTCTCCCTGGACTAAAAGATATATCAACTTTAAAATTACTATTTCAAAAAATTAGATCTAAATGAGCAATATAGAAGAAATTTCGAACTTTTCGGTTGATAAAATGGGGTATTACGGCAATTTTGGTGGTGCTTTTATCCCAGAAATGTTGTATCCAAATATTGAGGAACTAAAAAATAATTATTTATCCATAATATATGAAGATAGTTTTCAAGAAGAATTTAATAAACTCCTAAAAGATTATGTAGGAAGACCCACACCATTATTCTTGGCCGAACGATTATCTAAAAAGTATAATGCTGAAATTTATTTAAAACGAGAAGATTTATGCCACACGGGTGCTCATAAGGTTAATAATACTATTGGACAAATACTTCTTGCAAAAAAGCTAGGAAAACAAAAGATTGTGGCTGAAACAGGCGCTGGGCAACATGGTGTGGCTACTGCCACAGTATGTGCTTTGATGGGCTTGGAATGTATTGTTTATATGGGGGAAATAGATATTAAACGCCAAGCCCCAAATGTAGCACGAATGAAAATGCTTGGAGCCGAAGTTAGACCTGCCAAAAGCGGATCGAAAACATTAAAAGATGCTACCAATGAAGCCATGAGACACTGGATAAATAATCCTACTGACACTCATTATATTATTGGATCTGTAGTTGGCCCTCATCCTTACCCCGATATGGTCGCTAGATTTCAATCAGTTATTTCAAAAGAAATAAAAAGCCAACTGTTAGAAAAAACTGGAAATGAAAACCCTAATTATGTAATTGCATGTGTTGGTGGTGGATCTAATGCTGCTGGAACATATTTTCATTTCTTGGACGAGCCTTCTGTTAAAATTATTGCAGCAGAAGCAGCTGGACACGGGATTAAATCTGGCAAATCAGCTGCCACTACATTTCTAGGAAAACCTGGGATTCTTCATGGAAGTAAAAGTTTATTAATGCAAACTGTTGATGGCCAAGTTGTAGAGCCTCATTCAATTTCTGCTGGATTAGATTATCCTGGGATTGGACCACTTCATGCTCATTTATGGGAATCGAAAAGAGCCACTTTTTATGGAATTACTGATGAAGAAGCTATTGCGGCAGGTTTTGAACTTACAAAATTGGAGGGGATAATACCCGCCATTGAGTCATCACATGCATTAGCTGTTTTAAATTATCTAGAAATAGAGCCATCTGATAAAATTGTTATTGGGCTTTCTGGCAGAGGGGATAAGGATTTAGATACCTATATGAAGTATTTATAAACTGATTTTAAAACCATTTCTGAACAATTTCCCCCAAATAAACTGAATCGTTTGCTAATTTATAATGCCAATTGATAAGGTTTTCGTTTACATTTGGATATAAATTAATATTTTTTAAATTATTCATTTCTAGCCAACTAGCTTCAATTGCAGAGGTTTGTAATGGATTAATTTTAGGAAAACCTTTTTCGATTCTTCCTTCGAAAATAAAATGCATTTTAACCATTTTGTTTTGATGAACTTCACCAACAAATATTAATTTTAAAACTTCTACTTCAACATTGAGCTCTTCCAATAATTCACGGCGAAGTGCTTCTCTAATATTTTCGCCAAATTCGAGATTCCCACCAGGCAGATTATAGACTAATGTACCATTATAAACGTATTTTAAACATAAAATTTTTCCGTTTTCAATGATAGCAATACTAGGTCTTAGATTTATCAATTCTTACTAAGGTTAAAAATGAAAGTGTTTTAAAAAATTCCACAAATTTAGTAAAATATATAGATGCTTTTATTCTAAGGCTAATAGATACTATTGCTCAAAATATAATCCAATTACTTGCAAAATTAAAAAGGCTTGGGAATTCAAAGAAGTTTACTACTTTTAAAAAACAAAAATATTATCTAAGGTACATTGGGAATCTTGTAAACCTTAGTCCGATGGTAAAATCTAAGCGGTTCAAATTAATTGGATTAGGAAGAGTTACTTTACCAAGATCGTCCCCTCTATTTAAAGTAGTAATTTGTCCATAATTATACCCTCCTTCTAAACTTAGGATAATATCCCTTCCAAATATGTCATTTCCCAATAAAAAATCTAAGCCTAAAGTTGCTGCTGCTCCATAAGCTTGACCATTAAACTTATAATTTGATGCATTAGTTACTCCTTTGTCGGTATACAAATGCATTCCTGGGCTTAAAGTTAAAACTGCAAAAGTTTTAAAATCAATGGCTTTTCGGTATAAAAAAGTAGGTCCTACAAACTTATGTGAAACCTTGGCTTCTAATTCCCCATCTTTAATAGCTTCTCCAGTAAAAAGATTTTGATAATCTAATTTTTTACTTGAATTGCTAGCTTGAAAATTAGTGTAAGTAGCCCCAAATCCAAAATGGTCATTAACAAAAAAAGCCGCATCAACTCCAAACATCCAACCCCTTTGAAGCTTCTCTTTGAAAAGCCCATATGGGCTTACATCAGTGTTCTTTTGAATAATATTTCCAAGTCCACCTTTTGCACCTACTCTAAATTTCATATAGTTTTTAAACTCTGACTTGATTTCTGGATCGGCTAAAGGAGACGCATCTTTT
>DAIQBE010000501.1:0-3205 GCA_036781325.1 Leadbetterella sp.
AATGCAATTGGGCGCTTTAATCCACCAACTCCGTCTGTTTTAATAGTTCCCCCTTCATCAACCACATATTCAAATTCTAATTTTCTGTTTTCTAAAAGTTTAGCAATGTATTTCGCCCCTCGAATTCCCGAGATTTCTTCATCATGACCAAAAGCTAAATACAAAGTTCGCTGAGGAGTAAATCCTATTTTTAATAAATGTTCTATGGCCTCTAAAAGCCCAATAACGGTACTCTTATCGTCCAAAGTGCCTCGTCCATACACAAATCCATTCGACACTTCACCTGCGAATGGTAAATTTTTCCACATCTTTTCGGTACCTTGAATTACAGGAACCACATCGTAATGTCCCATCAAAATCGCAGGTTTGATAGATTGGTTCTTACCATTCCATTTATATAATAGGCTAAAATTATTTACCTTTTCTAAAGTCAAGTTGGCATGAACCAAAGGATAGGTTTTAGACAAAAAAACGATAAATTTGTCAAACTGAGTGCTATCCATTAAGCTTATATCTTGATAGGAAACTGTTCGAATACGAATAGCTTCTGCTAAGTGATATGCTACTGAATCGCTAATTTGCATATTCGAAACTGTGGGTACTCCAATAAGCTGCTTGGAAGTTTGCCGAGACATGTTAATGAACAAAATACCAAATAAAATAAAAATACCCAAAAGAAGAAATAATAAAAACTTTTTCATAAAAATTGAGAAATAGATGGAAAAACAAAATATTAAATGTGTATTTTTTCTTAACCTCTAAAGCTTAAAAAATAATTTTCTAAGCAAATCTAACCAAAAAAAATCCGTATTTTTTTACTTTTTAAAAAGAAAATTTAACGCGTTTTTTTAATAATTACAATAAATAAATGAAAGTTAAAGGCTTTAATTAAAAGCCAAATCAGTTTTTAATAATTTTTCATATCTTCGTTGCAAAATTAAACCTTAAAAATAATGAAATCGAATAGAAGAAAATTTTTGCAAAATTTAGGATTAGGCACGGGAGCCGCATTAGTTCATCTTCCGACCCATGCAAAGAATGAATATAGTAGTTCGGGTAAACCTAAAGCGCAAATTTTTAATATGTGTGGTTATGCTGCACCCAAATTAAGTAAAGTAAGAATAGGTTTTGTGGGATTAGGAAATAGAGGCCCTGGTGCAGTAAAAAGAATGAGTCAAATCAGCGCTGTGGAGATTATTGCACTTTGTGATAAAGACCCAAAAAGAGTTGATAAGCAACAACTTGTTTTAGAAAAAGCAAATCTTCCTAAAGCCAGAGCATATAGCGGTGAAAATGGATGGAAAGCCATGTGCGAAAGCCAGGATATTGATTTAATATATATTTGTACTCCTTGGAGTTTACATACTCCCATGGCTTTATATGCCATGAACCAAGGAAAACATACCGCTGTAGAAGTTCCAGCAGCTAAAACTATTGATGAATGTTGGCAATTAGTTGAAACTTCTGAAAAAACAAAAAAACATTGCATGATGTTAGAAAACACTTGTTATGATTTTTTTGAACAAATGACCCTAAATATGGCAAGGAATGGAGTGTTTGGTGAACTATTTCATGCCGAAGGAGCCTATATTCACAATCTTCTAGAAGCCAATTTTAAAATTTCTACCTATTCAGATATGTGGAGGCTTAGAGAGAATGCAAATCGAAATGGAAATCTTTATCCAACGCATGGCTTGGGACCAATTTCTCAATGCTTAAATATTAATAGAGGCGATAATTTTGACCACTTAGTTGCTATATCCTCCAATGATTTTCAGATGGGAAAAATGGCGAAAGACTTGGCATCAAAAGACCCATTTTATAAAGAATTTGTAGGAAAACCCTTCAGAGGAAACATGAATACTTTGATAATTAAAACTCACAAAGGGAAAACCATTATGCTTCAACACGATGTTACTTCCACTCGACCTTATTCTCGAATTCATCTATTAAGTGGAACAAAAGGCATTGCACAAAAATGGCCAGAGCCGGGCAAAATTGCATTAGGAGAATCTTGGATGAGTGAGAAAGAATTAAAAGAAATAGAACAAAATTATACTACTCCTCTAGTTAAACATATTGGCGAAATTGCCAAAACTATAGGCGGACATGGCGGCATGGATTTTATGATGGATTGGCGATTGATAGATAATCTTAGAAATGGATTGCCATTAGATCAAGACGTTTATGACGCAGCCGCTTGGAGTTCTGTGGCTCATGCTAGTGAAATGTCTGTTGCAAAAAGAGGGAAAACAGTAGATATTCCTGATTTTACTAGAGGGGCTTGGAGCAAAAATACTCCAGTAAGTTTAACTTTGGACGGAGGTGGTAATACCGAAGTGAGAAAGGTTTAATTTTAGTTTAAAGAAAGAGTTTTAAAGTGTTGACAAAATAAGCCTTAAAAAAGGAAATTGTTAATTTTAGATTTTGAAATACAATCATTTATAAACTCTTTTCCTTTAAGCTCCTTCAACAATGCATAAGTTTTGGGGTCTTGTCTCGCTTCCTGGGCTAATTCAAACTTTAATCTTTCGTATTGAATGCAAGCTTCTGCATTTGTAATTAGATAATCTTTAAATAATAGATGCCTTTCTAATTCTTTGCTTCCTTCAGGACAAGCGTAAAGATGATGATTAACAACATCCAGAATATTTTCCAAATTAATTCCTTTTTTTCTTTTAAAAACTTCTCTATTATCTATTCCTTGATTTCCGTTATGAAAATACCCGATTTTCTCTAAACAATTTTTTATTTCTTCAAAGCCAATATTTGAACAAAACACCAAATCTATATCTATAATTGGCTTGGCAGATAAGCCAGGAACGGAAGTACTTCCTACATGAAGAATTGATACTTTTATAGGCCAAAGGGCACCTTCTATTTTTTCTTTAACTTTATTAAAGTCATGAATCCAGTTTGGATTGTATTTATGTAAAATCATTTTTTATAGCTAAAAAATGAGGTGTTTAAGAATATTTTCTCCTAAAATAAGACATTAATGATATACCCATTAAATTAAGAATACGGATAATTTATATAGAAATTTTCAATCTTATTTAACTTCACCAGGCACAAAAATCTAGGATGTTTGCATGATTCTTCATTTTTTAATAAAAAAAATTTATTGAAATTACGTCTATATCAAGAAACCACCTCTCGAATCACTTTTCCTTCTAAGTCGGTAAGTTTGTAGTTTCGACCTTGA
>DAIQBE010000502.1:0-3168 GCA_036781325.1 Leadbetterella sp.
AACAAGTATGTAATTACTCCTGGATTTTATGAGCTGAAGGCTTTATGTAATGAAAAAATGATTACCAGCGATTTTAACTATAATAATGAGTTTGTAATAGATACAAAACGTGATTTTGAAATAGAAACATCGTATATGATTTCAAAAGGTGACCCTGATACCTATTCCAGTATCAGATTTGGCCAGGATGAAAACCTCGAAAAACTTTTTAGTTTTGTGTATAACGGAAATGGTTATTTTAGTATAAAAAAATATGATAATGATTGGATTGATTTAATGCCCTGGACCTTTTCAGAGTTGATTAAGAAAAATAATTTTAATAAGATGACTATTCGAAAGATTGGCAAAAAATATTTCTTTTTTATTAATGAGTCTTTAGTTTTTGAATGTTTGTATGAACCATTTTTTGGACAAGTGTTAACTTTTTTAACTACCCAAAAATCTACAATGAAAATTGATTTTATTAAAATTTCTCATTTGAAAAGTAAAAGAGTAATTCAAATTGATAAAACTCCCCCAAAAATCACTATTGAGATGCCAGCGGTAAATAGAGGTGTCAAAATTGAAGAAACCAACAAACAAATAGTAGTAAAAGGTACAGTCACTGATAATGTAGGAGTTTATGAAGTGTTAGTGAATGGTTTAGAAGTACATGTTGATGCAAAGGGTAATTTTGAGCAAACTGTAAAACTTGCATTTGGCGAAAACACGATAGAAGTAAAAGCTACTGATACCAAAAATAATTCTTCAATAGAAACCCTTAAAGTTCAAAGACAAGAAAGTGGTACTGAAGACCTTTCTAATAGTCTTATTATAAATGATATAGGTAAGTTTTATGCCCTTATTATTGGGAATAATAAGTATGAAGATCCGTCAATTAAAACACTGGATGAACCTATAAATGATGCCAATAAATTGTATAAAATTCTTACTTCAAAATACACATTTGAAGAGCAAAATATAGTTAAGTTGGAAAATGCAAAATATGTTGAAATTATGGATGCATTAGATGAATTAAGTGCGAAATTAACAAAAAATGACAATCTTTTAGTTTTTTATGCAGGACACGGCGATTGGATTGAAGAAAAGAATCTTGGGTATTGGCTTCCTGTAGATGCCAAAAAAGGGAAAACTGCATTTAATATTGCTAATAGCCGAATTAGTGATTATATGAACGCTATTAAGTCAAAACACACATTGTTAATAGCTGACGCCTGTTTTAGCGGCGGCATATTTAAAAATAGAAGCATATTAAGTGAGGCTCAACCTGCTATTACCAAACTTTATGATTTATCAAGCAAAAAAGCAATGACAAGTGGAAATCTTAAAGAAGTGCCAGACAAAAGCGTATTTATGAAATTTTTAATAAAACGTTTAACTGAAAACACTGAAAAATATCTTTCAAGTGATGTGTTGTTTGCTAGTTTTAGACAAGCCGTTTTAAATAATAGTCAAACTGAGCCCCAATATGGTGTTATTCAAAATGCTGGTGATGAAGGTGGGGAATTTATTTTTGTTCAAAAATAGTTGAAATTTATGATGCTGAAAATTGATAAATCTCTAAAAATACAGCATAATTTTATAAAGTTTTGAAATCAATTTTAAATCTGAAATTAGGGAATTGTTTAAAAATGCCATTAAACAGAACAATACACTTTTTTAAATTTAAACCTTCTTTATTTTAAAGCTGAAAGATATTCTAACAAATCTAAATATTCTTTTTCAGGTAGGGAGAAAGCAGGCATCATGGAGGTCTTCATTTCCGAAACAGTTTTTATTTGCTCTTTTTTATAAGTAATTATGGAAGATTGGCCAGGAATTTTTAGCATGTAAGCATCATTAGTTTTACTTGTAATAATTGCTTGTAGGCTAGAGCCGTCTTTTAGTAAAATTGTATGGCCTTCATAGCCAAAACTTATGCCTTGGTTTGGGTTAATTATTGCATTATAAATGCTCTCTTTTGTTAATTTTTTGCCAATTTGACTTAATCCAGGCCCAAAATCATTTCCTTGTCCGTTAACAACATGACAGGTTGTACAATAGCTGGTGAAAAGAACTTTCCCTTTAATTGGATCTCCCTTTTTTGAAAGAAATTTTACATTATTTGGAATATTATTTGTAGCTGGTTTTCCAAACTTATACTCAAATTCGGTTTTCAAATCACTATGAAAAGTCTGTGACATTACTATTTTTGCTGCTGGGATTAGCTCTTTACTTACTTTATTTACTTTTATTAAGTCCCACAACTTTTCATCACTTTGATATCCAACCATGGCGAGCATTGCCGCTTCCCGGATTTTGAAGGAATATTTCTTATTTGAAAAAATCAAGATTAACTGTTTTGTAACTGCCTCGTTATCAACTTTCCCAAGCAAAGAAATGGTTTTAATTAAGATATTTTCATCTATGGGGCGTTTGGCTAATGCTTCTCTGATTGGCATAATACCAAAGAGTTGAACTAATACATTTGCCGCTTGTAAAACAATCTCCTCGTTTTGGTTTGAATATAAAATAGAGAGTAGCTTTTCCTTTTGCTCTTTAACTTCATATTTGGATACAATTTCTAAATAGTCTTTTTCAGATTTCATTTCCAAAAGCAAAGAAGGAAGAATTTTAGTAAATTCTGAATTAGATTTTATTAATTCAGCATCAAAATGTTTAAAAACCAAAACTTTGTTTTCAGTATTTTCTTTTAACATTTCTAGTAAAGCGATGTTTTTTTCTTTTTTATTTTGAAAATCAAAAGCTCTAAAGTACTTTTTAGCTTCTTTGGAATTCGATTTCTTTATTAAGCCTGTTAATAATTTAGGTGTAAATTTTGCTCTACTTCTCCAAACAATATCTTTACTTAATTCATCATTTATCCAGTTTTCCCCTTTTACTTTAAGAAACATATTTAAATACTGGTCCCAAAATCCATCTGCTGCAATACCTAAAGCTTCTAGATACCACTTGTCTCCAGAAATATAGGAGTCTGTTAATGCTAACCATATTTCGGAATTTTCTTTTCGGTAGATGCTTGTTAATACCGCTTGTTTTACTTCAAAAGATGGGTCCTTTGCCATTTTTAGGAAAAAGGAGGAATCGAAAATTGAATTTTTAGATGCTATTCTAACTGCAGTTGCACGGATATTTTCATTTTTACTTTTTGAAGCTTCCAGAATATAC
>DAIQBE010000503.1:0-3162 GCA_036781325.1 Leadbetterella sp.
TTTTCATCATTTAATCAAAAATTTAGGAAAATCCTCCACCTTTTCACAGCAAACTTGTTCCATCACTTGCTGCAATTGTGTTTTAAGCATACTGATTACATGCTCTCCTCCTTGTGCTCCTAAAGCAGCTACCGCATACATAAAAGAACGTCCCATAAAAGTAAACTCCGCTCCACTGGCTAAACTTCTTGCGACATCTGGCCCAGAACGCAAGCCACTATCTATCATAATCTTTATTTTCCCTTTATAGTTTTCAACAATCGGTGGTAATGTTTTAATAGATGATTGGCCTGCATCTAATTGCCGTCCCCCATGATTAGAAAGAATAATTCCGTCTAAGCCCAATTTGATGGCCATTTCTGTATCTTGTTCACTTGCAACGCCTTTCAAAACCAATTTACCCTTCCATCTATCCCGTATTGCTGCCACTTTTTCTTCGTTTACTCTTCCCGAAAAAGTTTTATTCATATACTCTCCAAGTTTACCCATATTTAAACCTTTGGGCATATATTTTTCCAAATTTGCAAATCCTGGTTGACCATGGTACAAGGTTTTAAGTGCCCATTCGGGTTTACCCATAATTTGCAGAATATTTGTCAAAGTCATTTTGGGAGGCATGGCTAATCCATTACGTATATCACGTGGCCTAAAACCAAAACTAGGTACATCGCATAAAATACAAAGCACATCGCAACCGGCTGCTTCAGCACGATCTAAAATATCATCTCGTAAAGAGTTTTCTGCAGGATGATACAATTGAAACCAAAACTTCCCTTCTGTAATCTCCCCAATTCTTTCGATACTGGAGGTAGAAACAGTACTTAAAATAAATGGAATATTATGTTCAAGAGCCGCTTTGGCTAAGATTTCAGGAGCATTGGGCCATATCAGTCCTTGCAATCCAATTGGAGCGATGCCAAACGGGGCATCATAGACATGTCCAAACAATTCAGTTTTCATATCTGAACGAACATGCTTGGATAAATACGTGGGTTTAAGCTCAACTTCGCGGAGCTCTGCAGTATTTTTATAAAGATTCACGTCTTCATTGCAGCCACCGTCTAAATATTCAAATGCAAAACGAGGAATTTGTCGTTTCGCTTTATTTATTAGGTCTTCGTTGGAGGGAAAATTACTATTATATGCCATTCTATTATAAAATTTATGCTTTTAAATCAAATATTTTACTCATTCTTAACCACTTTTCACCTGCTTTAGCCATAGGTAATGCTTGTTGGTACTTCCAAACAAAATTTTCCCATTCCTGCACTTTAGCGTTTTTAGCATCCTCTTTACTTTTTGCCTCAAAGGAAAAATCATCTGAGGTTTCCATAATCATAAAAAGCCTGGTGCCAATTCTATAAATTTCCATGCTTACTATACCAGAATCAATAATTGCAGTATGAATTTCTGGCCATATTTTTTTATGCAGTTCCTCATATTCTGCAATCAATTGTGCGTCGTCTTTTAGATCTAAGGCTAAACAATAGCGGTTCATTTTATGATATGTTTTTAGGTTTATACCCTTTTAATCCGAAAAATAACACTACAAAAAAGCAAACCAAAGGCACAATATACCCTTTTTGAATATCATCACCGTTATTATCTATGATCTTTCCCATAATAACTGGAAAAATTGCTCCTCCAATAATTGACATTACAATTAATGAAGAAGCCGGCTTGGTGTTTTCGTTCAAGTCTTTAATGCCTAATGAAAATATGGTAGGAAACATTATTGACATAAAGAACCCTAAGCCCCCCAGTGCCAAAACCACATTCTTTCCTTCCGCTGATATAGCTACAAAACTAAGTAGAATACATATCCCTGCATAAATGGAGAGAAGCTTCTCTGGAGAAATATAACGCATAATTATTGTTCCGATAAACCTGCCAGACATAAAAAGCAAGCCATAAACTCCAAGATAATAACCAGCCGTTTTTTCATCTACTCCTCCGCCAGAAATGGCCATTCTAATAAAGAAACTAGTAACGCAAACTTGAGCGCCTACATAAAAAAACTGTGCTAAAACAGCCCAAACTAAATGTTTTTGTTTTAGCGCTTGGCTAATACTACCTGTATCTTTTAATTTACTTTTTTCCTTAAATTCAGGAAATTTTATTGCCATAAAAACTAGAGCTAAAAGCAAAAGAAAAGTACCTAAAATTAAGTATGGCACTTTCACCGATGCGGCCTCTGAAGTTAAATAGGCTATTTTATCAGCTTCTGCCATTATAGAAAGTTCAGCAGCTGAATATTCTTTACCAGAAAGAATAAATAATGTGCCAATCATTGGGGCTAAAAATGCAGCCAAGCCATTAAATGATTGTGCTAAATTCAAACGAGTAGTCCCACTTTCAGGATCGCCCAGCTTTGTTGCATATGGATTAGCGGCAGTTTCAAGAAGGGTAAGTCCGCAGCCAATTATAAATAAGCCCAATAAAAAGACTTCATATGTACGAGAATTGGCAGCAGGAATAAACAAAAATGCTCCTAAGCTAAACACCAAAAGACCAACAATAATACCTTTTTTATATCCAAATTTATTTAAAATAATACCAGACGGAATAGCCGCCAAAAAATAAGCCATATAAACGGCTGTATCTACAAAAGTAGATTGTGTGTTGGTAAGCTGTAAAGCTTTTCTTAAATGAGGGATTAAAATACCTGTTAAGTTATTTGAAATACCCCATAGAAAAAATAAACTGGTTACTAAAATAAATGGAATGAGATAATTGGGTCTTTCAGATTTCATGAAATTATATTAAGGTTAGATAGGGTTTCCAAAGTAAATAATTGTTACTAATTTACAATAATAGTACACACTTATTTTGTTTTACAAATTATTTAAAATATTATTTAAATTTTTCCATTTTTATATAATTCTGCTTAGACTAATGCATTCAATTTTAGGCCCATAGAGGCAGTTGAAATAAATGGTAATAGATATAGTTATGCTTTCTACAAAATAACCCTAAGCAGTATTTGATTTGCCGACCATGCTTTTTAGGGGTATTAATTATCGGTGAAAAACAGAAGCCCAACATTAAAGTCTTTTAGTACTCTAACCTTTGCTTATCATTTAGCAAAACATTTCTCAGCTTTTCATAAGGCAATTTTTGGGGTGAAACATTGTTTTCTATGGATAGAACAGCCGCCGCACC
>DAIQBE010000504.1:0-3159 GCA_036781325.1 Leadbetterella sp.
TGGATAAGATCCAATTGCTAAAATTTCACCAGTAGATGGCTCTATTGCAACAACCGCACCTACTTTGCCTGTAAATAAACTATCCGCAAGTTGTTGCAATTTTAGATCAATGGTAGTATATAAATTTTTCCCAATCACTGCAAGAGTATCATATTCTCCATTTGCATAGGCCCCTTTATCCTCTCCTTTTACATTCATTAGCGTAAATTTCACTCCCCTTACTCCTCTTAAATCATTTTCATAAAATTTTTCTAATCCAGATAATCCAATATAATCTCCTTTATTATAGTAGTCTTGTTCCTGCTCTAAAAACATTTTTTCAGGTATTTCTCCAATGTATCCTAATGAATTAGCTAAAGTATTTCCAGGGTAAGTTCTAAAGAAAGATTGCTTAAACATAAACCCCGGATATTGAATCATAGCATCAGCGACCCTCGCATATTCTTGTTTAGAAAGTTGTCTTAAAAAAATATAGGCTCTATCTTTTGAATATTCTTTTGCTAAAACTAGCGTACTATCAAAATAATTTTTTGAAATATTGAATAATTGACAAAAAGAAAGCGTATCCATACTTTTAACTTTTTTAGGAATTACATACATGTCATACACTTCCTCGTTAGCAACAATCAATTTCCCTGTTCTATCATAAATTTGACCCCTCAAAGGAATATTAATTTCCCTTCGAATGGAATTTAAAGAGCCTAAAGAATGATATCTAGGATCTAAAATTTGAAGATAAAACAATCTAAGTAGATAGATGAGGCCTATTGTGTAAAAGAAAAATAAAATAGTGGGCTTACGGCTTTCGTACATTTAATTCATAAGTTAAAAATCATACAAATTTCATAAAAAAAAAGCTTAAACAATACCAATTTTCAAAAAAAACTAAAGAATTAAAAATAATAAAAAAAAGGCTAAAATCTTCTTAAAATAATCATATTTAATAATTTTTATCATAACTATTTTTTATTATTTCACTTAAAGGATTTGCCAAAATAAATATTTAATTTTACATCCAAAATAAAAAAATATTTGGATTTTTTTGAAGTTTCCGAGACCGACTATCCTAAAATTGCAAAAGATATTTTAGAATTTTCACATAAACATCTTATTTGGACTTTTGTGGGAAACTTGGGCGCTGGAAAAACAACATTAATTAAATCACTTGCGAAGGCAATGAATATTGATGATAAAGTTCAAAGCCCAACATTTTCATTAGTAAATCAATACGATCAAGAAATTTACCATTTTGATTGTTATAGATTAAATTCGTTAAATGAAGCTCTAGATTTTGGAATGGAAGAATATTTAGAGTCTGACAAATATTGTTGGATAGAATGGCCAGAAAAAGTTGAAAGTATTTTACCTAAACCATATATAGAGATAAAAATTGAATATGGTAAAAACCAAACCAGGAACATCAGTTTACAAATTAAAGATTAAATGTCTAAGGAAACCTTAAAAAATCTTGCTCAGCAATCTTCAATTGCCCCTTTAGAATCACCATTTGCTTTGAAAAAAAGTGAAAACGTTATTTCAATTGGATTGCCAAAGGAGCTTTCAAAAAATGAAAAAAGAATTGCCTTAACTCCAGATGCTGTGGCACTTTTAGTAAAAAACAATTTAGAAGTATCGGTTGAAGTGGGTGCAGGCTTAAAATCTAATTTCAGCGATCAGGACTACGCAAATGCAGGGGCTAGAATTTCCTATTCACATAAAGAAATTTTCGAAAATGACATAATTCTTAAAATAGAACCCTTGGTTTCTGAAGAGTTTGAATTTATAAAACCTCAAAGCACCATAATCTCGACATTAAATCTTCCAACGCTAAACCAAGAATACTTTAATAATTTAAATTCTAAAAAAATTACCAGCATTGCATTTGAGTTTATCGAAGACAAAGTGGAAGAATTTCCAATTATTAGAGCAATGAGCGAGATTGCCGGTAGCACCGTATTGTTAATTGCTGCTGAGTATTTAAGTAGCGTTCACAACGGTAGAGGAATAATAATTGGTGGAATAACTGGTGTACCTCCTACAAACGTTGTAATTATTGGGGCTGGTACTGTAGCTGAATTTGCAGTAAGATCCTCTTTAGGACTAGGTGCAAATATTAAAGTTTTTGACAGACAGCTATATAGACTTCAAAGGCTTCAGTATGCAGTTGGGGCTAGAATTTTTACTTCAATTATTGATTCTGAAAACTTAAGTAATGCTATTAAAGAAGCTGATGTGGTTATAGGAGCATTAAGAAGTGAAACCGGGGTTTCACCTGTGGTTGTGACGGAAGAAATGGTTGCATCTATGAAACCAAATTCTGTAATAATTGATGTGGCAATTGACCAAGGGGGCTGTTTTGAAACCTCAAATATGACCACACACGATTTTCCTGTATTTAAAAAATATGATGTTATTCATTATTGTGTGCCAAACATTGCATCAAGATTTGCACACACAGCGAGTATAGCACTTAGCAATATTTTTACTCCATTCTTGATAAAAACTGAAGGCTTGGGTGGAATAAGCGAAATGATTTACCAAAACAAATGGTTTATGAAAGGAGTTGTTTGTCATCAAGGAAGTTTGACAAATTTAAATTTAGCTAAGAAATTTAACTTAAAATACAAGGATTTAGGACTTATACTTTCAGCGAGATTTTAACAATTAAAAAAAATGATAAATCATAGTAATGAAAATGCGCTATTAGATGATGCAAATTCACCAGAAATTGATAATAAATTAATGGGTAAGGTCTCTTCAGATTTTATTATTGTATCAGATCACTTAAAAGAGGCTTCTTATCAAATCAGAAAAAGAGATTTTTCTAAATTCCCAGTTTTTGTTATTTCAGAAAACCCTATTGAATTAGGCTCAGCCCTATTTCATAAAAATGATTTTAAAACAGTTTTTGAGTATAATGCCACATTTTTTGAGGAGTTTTTAGAAAGGGGAATGATTGGTGAGGAATCTATAGAATTGTTTAAGGAAAACTATAGAGACGCTGATGAATTTTGCTGTTTATTTTTAATAGACAAAGCCTTTGCTGGATTTATATATTTACCCTATCCAATTGATTAAAAATTAATTTAAAGTGTAATTTTTTATAAACAATACATAGTATTTACAATTTTTTAGAGAATCTCTGCGCATAAAGTTACT
>DAIQBE010000505.1:0-3147 GCA_036781325.1 Leadbetterella sp.
ATAATATGTATATTCTATAATAAAAATTAATGAAAATAGGAATAGTTTGCTATCCAACTTTTGGAGGCAGTGGAGTGGTAGCAACAGAACTGGGGAAAGGTTTGGCAAAGAAAGGACATGAAGTGCATTTTATTACGTATTCACAACCTATTCGTCTGGATTTTTTTAATGAAAACATTTTTTATCATGAAGTAAATATTTCTTCTTATCCTTTATTTCAATATCCTCCTTATGAGTCGGCATTAGCTGGTAAAATGGTGGATGTGGTGAAATTTGCAAAACTAGATATTATTCATGTACATTATGCGATTCCACATGCGACTTCGGCTTTTTTAGCTAAGCAAATTCTTCAATCAGAAGGCTTAAATATTCCTATTGTAACAACTTTGCATGGAACAGACATATCGGTGGTAGGGAAAGACCCTTCTCTAAAACCTGTCGTAACTTTTAGTATAAACAATTCAGATGGAGTTACCGCAGTTTCTGGAGATTTAAGAAAAGAAACCATAGATACGTTCAAAATAAATACTGAAATAGAGGTAATTTATAATTTTGTTGATTTAGAACGATTTAATAAGCAAGAAAAAGATCATTTTAAACGGTTTATCTGTCCAAATGGTGAAAAATTGATTGTTCACGCTTCAAATTTTAGAAAAGTTAAAAGAATTGATGATATCATAAGGGCATTTGCAAAAATCAAATTGCAAGTTCCAAGTAAGCTTTTATTAGTGGGAGATGGGCAAGAACGTCAAAATTTGGAGCAACTTACCCGAGACTTAAATTTAGAGAGTGACATCAGGTTCATAGGAAAATTAGAGGCAATTGAAGAAGTACTTTCTGTAGCGGATTTGTTTTTTATGCCCTCAGAAAAAGAAAGTTTCGGTTTGGCAGCTTTAGAAGCCATGGCCTGCGAAGTACCGGTCATTTCAAGTAATACCGGTGGTTTAGCCGAATTAAACATTCATGGGGAAACAGGCTTTTTAAGTAATGTTGGTGATGTAGCCGACATGGTAAAAAATGCAGTATTTGTTTTACAAGATGAAAACCTTCCAATTTTCAAGGCCAATGCATTGAAAAGAGCCAAAGAGTTTGATTTAAATGCCATAGTGCCTAAATATGAAGCCTATTACAAAACAGTTTTAGAAAGAATGAAAGCTTTTGCATGAAACACCTAGCCTATTTAAATAAGTATTTTTTTAAGTATAAACATTATCTTATTTTAGGAATAATTTTCACATTAATTTCCAATCTTTTTGGAATTATTCCAGCACAAGTAGTCCGCCATGCTTTAGAAATGGTAAAATCAAACATAGATTTATACTTTTTATTTGAATCTTCTTCTCTGCAATCCAATATTTACGGTGTTTTCACTTTTAGTATCGCTGTATTTGGATTATTAATTTTGTCGATGGCAATTTTAAAGGGAATTTTTCTTTTTGCTGTTAGACAAACTCTTATAGTTATGTCTCGTCACATTGAATACGATTTAAAAAACGAAATATATTCCCATTACCAAACGTTACCGATGTCGTTTTATAAAAAAAATAGCACGGGTGATCTAATGGCAAGAATTTCAGAAGATGTCAATAAAGTAAGAATGTATATTGGACCCTCCATAATGTATCTTCTTAATATGGTAATATTAGTTTTTTTAGTATTAAGTTATATGTTTTCTGTTAATGCTCGGTTAACATGGTTTGTATTATTACCTATGCCTATCTTATCTATTAGTATTTTTTTTGTTAGTAGCTTAGTAAACAAGCGTTCAGAACAAATTCAAAAAAGCCTATCCAATCTTTCATCTTTTGTTCAGGAAGCTTTTTCAGGAATTAGAGTAATTAAATCTTTTGCAAAAGAGAGTGAATTTATTAGTAATTTTTCAAAAGAGAGCGAATACTATAAATCCAAATCTATGGAACTCACAAAAGTGGATGCTTTGTTTTCGCCTGCCATCATGTTTCTTATTGGTTTAAGCACAGTTATTTGTGTATATGTGGGCGGTCAAGAAATAATTGCAGGAAGATTAACCCCGGGAAATATAACGGAGTTTATTATGTACGTATTTATGTTGACCTGGCCTTTAACTGCTTTGGGTTGGACTACCAGCCAAATTCAAAGAGCGGCAGCATCACAAAAGCGTATCAATGAATTTTTATTCACCAAAAATGAAATCGTATCAGAAAAAAATTTAAAATCTGAAATAGTAGGGAAAATAACTTTTAAAAATGTAAATTTCAAATATGAAGATACGGGTATTGAAGCTCTAAAAAATATAAGTTTTGAAGTTTTACCAGGGCAATCTTTGGCAATTATTGGAACAACCGGTTCTGGCAAAAGTACGATTGCAAATTTACTTTTAAGAATGTATGATATAGATTCAGGGAATATTGCTTTTGATAATCAGAGTATTGTAGATTTTAATATACCTTATCTTCGTTCACAACTAGCTTATGTTCCGCAGGACGTTTTTCTTTTTTCAGACACCATAGAAAACAACATTTTGTTTGGCAACAATTCTATGAACTATAGTCAAATGGAAACTGCAGCTAAAAATGCAGATTTATATGAAAATGTTTCCAATTTCGAATTGGGTTTTCAAACCATTGTTGGGGAGAGAGGTATAACACTTTCTGGCGGACAAAAACAACGCGTATCTATAGCTAGAGCAATAATAAAAGAACCCAAAATACTTATTTTAGACGACTGCTTATCAGCGGTAGATACTAACACGGAGAACGTTATTTTAAATAACCTCAAAAAAATTATGGTTAATAAAACTACTATTTTAATATCACATAGAGTTTCCAATGCACGTTTGGCTGATAAAATAATTGTCTTGGATCAAGGTAGAATCATTGACCAAGGCAGTCATCAAGACTTAATAAGTAGGCCTGGCCCCTATCGAGATCTATATGAAAAACAAGCAAATTCTGAGGTTTTAGCTTAAAATTATGGTATTTAATTCTTTCCAAGATTCATTAGCAGTTATTTATGACATGGATGGTCTTTTGATAGATTCAGAGCCACTATGGCATATTGCCGAAAAAAACGTTTTTAAGACGGTTGGCCTAGAGCTTACTACAGCGGATTGTTTAAAAACTATTGGAATACCTACTCGTGAAGTAATTGAATATTGGTTTTCTCTTC
>DAIQBE010000506.1:0-3123 GCA_036781325.1 Leadbetterella sp.
TGGAATTCTTCTTGAAAAAAAATTTAAAATTACGCAAATATTTAAATTAGAAAGATTCTTTTTGCCTTATTCTTAATAATGATTTAAAGGTTATTAATGGAGCTATATCAATTAATAATAAATTTATTTTAATGAAGATAAAAACACTTTTTTTCAGTTTATCTAGCGATGCTGTCTTGTATAAAAATGCTTAAAGCTCTAAAAAAAGATTTATAAAGAGTGACGGAATTGGTTTATTTAAGCGGCCAGAATTATGTTTTATAAGGCCAGAAATTTGTCGATAACGATTTAAAAGGCCAATGCCTATACAAGTCTAAAAATCCAAAAAAAAGTTTAGGTATTTCTTTCCAATTTAAAAAAATTATGGCTGAAATAAATAGACCGTTTAGAATTATTGGGTATCCATGAATTTTTTCTAAATAATTTAAGATATTCGCTTGAAAATATTTTTACCCAAAGCTATCCAATGAATTCAAATATACTTTATTATAGCTTATTGTTAATCCTTCCTTTTCTTCAAAGTTGCAAAGCTCAGGAAAAAGCAATAATTCCTGCCCCTGTTGCTCCCATTTCACTTCCAAAAACGGTTTCAGGAACAAAAGGGGTGTGGCTAACTAATGTGGCAAGCCAAGTAATGTATTCAAAAGAAGGAATAAGGGATGCCGTAGATTTATGTAAAAAAAGCGGGATTAATACAATATTCGTAGTGACTTGGAACAAAGGCAAAACACTTTATCCAAGCAAAATTATGAATGATTTGTTTAAGATTCCCATTGAAGACGCATTGGCTGGTCGTGACCCCCTTCGCGAACTACTTGACGAAGCTCATGCCAAAAATATAAAAGTTTATGCGTGGTTTGAGTATGGTTTTGCTGCTGAAAATAGTGGATTTGGTGCCCACATTTTAAAAACTAAACCGCAGTGGGCATCTCTAGATAAAACAGGTAATATTACCACCAAAAATGGTTTTAAATGGATGAATGCCTTAAACCCCGAAGTCCAAGATTTTATGCTCTCTTTATTAAAAGAAGTCACCATGAATTATCCCGATTTAGACGGAATCCAAGGCGATGACCGTTTGCCAGCGATGGCTGTGGAAGGGGGCTATAATCCAGAAGTTTTAGTTCAATATAAAAATGAAACAGGCGCAAATACTCCAACAAACGACAAAGATGAGGCATGGGTAAACTGGAGAGCTAATCTGCTGAATAAATTTATGGAACGTATTTTTATGGAATTAAAAAAAATAAATCCCAAAATTAGTATTTCTATGGCCCCTAGTATTTTCCCATTTTCAAAGACGGAATATTTACAGGACTGGCCAACTTGGGTTAGCAAAGGATGGGTGGATATGATTTGTCCACAGATATATCGATACGATATTACCGCTTATAAAGCCGAGTTGGCAAAAATAATCTCAAGCCAAATAAGCCCGGATAAAATTAAGATTCTTGCCCCTGGTGTACTACTGAAAGTTGGTTCCTACCAACCAACATTTGATTATTTAAAACAAATGATAGACGAAAACAGGAGAAATAAGTTAGAAAATGAAGTGTTTTTCTTTTATGAAGGACTAAAAGAAAATTCAGAATACTTTTTAAAAGAATATCAAAAATAAAATAGCTAATCTCTCATTTGATCTTTAAGGTTTCAGGCTGTTTATTCACTTGAAAGTCAAATACATCATTTCGTGAATAATGACCTACTACGTCAAAATCAAGTTTACTTTTAGCCAAAATAGAAAAGTCTAATTCTGCGGTTAAAAGCCCCTCTTGATTCCAAAGTGGCCCCGCTAATATTTCACCCATGGGAGAAATAATTACACTTCCGCCTGAACACATTATTTCGGACTCCTCTTTTAGGTCTTCTTGATAAGAGGCGGGATAGTCTGATTTTCTAACAAATTGGTTTGCAGCTAAAACAAAACATCGACCTTCCAAAGCCACATGTTGCATAGTTGCTTGCCAAGTTGGTCGGGTATCGGCTGTAGGCGCTAAATAAATTTCAAGCCCCTTATTGTACATGGCCATTCTTGCAAGTGGCATATAATTCTCCCAACAAATGAGGCCTCCAATTTTCCCAATTTTTGTATCGAAACTTACTAAAGTAGTTCCATCACTTTCAGCCCAAATATACCTTTCTAAGCCCGTAGGCTTAAGTTTTCTGTGTTTGCCTACTAGAATCCCCTGATTATCAAAATACAAAAGAGAACAATGTAAAGAACCTCCAACGTTTTCTTTTTCCGTTACTCCTAATGCAACAAAAAGATTTGCTTTTTTTACAGCTTCGCCAATTTCTTTTATATGGGTTGAAGATGTTTCTATGCTATTATTCCAATAATCAAACCATTGGTTTCGACTTTTTTCCGTTCTTTTTCCAATTGTCGCTTCGAATGTCAATCCTCTCGGATAACATGGAATAAAAGATTCTGGAAATAGTAGCAATTCACACCCTTCACTAGCCCCTTTCTCTATCCATTTTATGATAACTTGCACCGTTTTTTCGATATCGAATAGTACAGGAGTGGCCTGAACTACACCCACTTTTACTTTTTTAATTTGTTCCATAGGTTTTTACTCATCTATTTAAAAATGGCAATTTACTCATAAAAAGATAGGCTAGAAAAAATAAAATATTTTCATTTTTACTAAACAATAAAAAACAAAAGAATTTCAAAAAAACACCCTTTAGCTTTTTAACCTTCCAATTATTTATTAGATTCACCCAATATTCAACCATTCCCTCATGAAAATTTTTCTATTCTCTCTTTCATTCTTTATTTTAAGTATTTTCTTTTTCTCCTTTCATGAAAACGAAAAAAAATACCCATTAAATAGTACTTCAAAAAACACCATTCTAAAAATCCTAGCGAATCCAAAGGATGAAACCATTTCTGTTTATAGACTTTCTGGCTCTAGCCCCATTCTTACTCAAGTAACTAAATCTAATCATAGACCTTATTTACATCCTATTGTTGCCCCTGACGGCAAGGGTCTAGTAACAGAATATAGCCCAGGCCACCACAAACATCAAACCGGCATTTATTGGGGCTATACTCGAGTAAATGGAAGGGATTATTTTCATCATCCCGAAGGCGAGTATTGGCGTAAAGTTTCTTCCAAA
>DAIQBE010000507.1:0-3115 GCA_036781325.1 Leadbetterella sp.
CGAGTTTTTGATAGAAATTCATGCACAAATATATATAAGCACTTACATATATTTAGGTTTTTTGAATATTATTTTGATTTATTTGAAGAGCTTTTTTAGCCATCAAAATATAGCTTCGTTTGAGTTTCCTATTATTGTTTGACTTGGTTAGTTGCTTAAACCAAAATTTTGAGAGAAAAACGAACAATAAATTTCACTTACAATCGCAATTATGGTAGTAGTACCTTACCTCCAATGGATAAGGAGAAAAGTCTGAATTTTTTGTGGTAAGCCTACAAGGGAAACCTTCTGCATTAGTTTCGTAAGAAGTTATGTAGTTATTAATTGGATCTATCGATTGCATATTTTTGCTCCAATTTCCACCTTCAATATTATATCCAGTATTGGTATTATAATCAGAAATTAGCGACAACCAAATATTGGCACTGAATGGATTTTTTACATTTTTCCAAAAGCCATTTGATTTTAACACAATTACACCAGAGCTTGGTTTTACTTGCCAATACTGTTTTTCAAAAACATTACTTTTTAAATCGTCATCATATAGGTAACTAGTAGATTTAATATTCCCTAAATTTTGTAAATCATATGAATTGTCAAACTTTAATTCATTGTTTAGATTTCTACTGAATCTAAGCTTTTGTTGGTTATTTAAAATCAAGGATGGTGGAGTTTTAGGAGGTAGAGTTGGATTGTGGATATAATTAAACCGATCAACAATTATTTCTGAAAAGTTAGCATTAACAGTATAGTTTTTTATACTATTTTCTGTAAATAAATAAACAATATTTCCCAATTTAAGCTGCCTTGAGTCTATAATTGAAGTATCTTTTTCTACTCGTTTAAGTTTATTGTTTTCATAAAACAGTCTTAATTCCCAAATACGAAGATTGTTTTGTTCTTTGATTATCCATTTAGTAGGATTTCCATTGTTATCATACGTAAACTCTTGTGTTTCAATTGTTAAAAAAGGCTTAACTCCTTTTACTATAGATATCTCTTTTATTAAACAGTCTGTTAATTTCTTTACAGGTTTAAGCTCAATATTTGGGCCTAAACATCCAATTAAGACAAAAGCCACAAAAATTAATTTATATAAATTTTTCATATGAGTATAGATTAAAATGAAACTCCAATAAGCAAACATGGATATCCAACATTTCGATATTTATCAATTACAATTATTCCAGATTTCCCTTCCGAAAGATCAAATCCCGGTTCATTTTTATAAAATAGGCCAAAGTTAAATGCCAAAGGAAGTTTTTTTGAAAAATACATTCTTGTTCCTAGTCCTATGTTATACACTAAATTTGGTTTGGGTTTCACTTCCAAAGGGATTCCTAAATTAGAGGTGTAGGTATAAGTGTTTCCTTTAAAAGCATAGCCAAAATTGCCTATAAAAATAGGTCTTAGGCGCATATTTCCGAGCTCTTGCCTTAAATCAATTAGAAAACTATGGTTATAAACAGAATATTCGTAGCCCAAGCCAATAGTTGATTTAGGAAGTATTTTATAGGTAGCAGCAACATAATATCCACCCAACACAATAGAATCTGAAATCAAATAAGAATAACTATGCAGCTCTGCAATAAAACCTAACTTTTTGCTAGAATTAAAGCTCGCATCTTTTTTTTCTTTTTCAATTAATGACTTTTTAAATTCTTCCATAACTTGTTGGGCTTGACTTTCAAATTCAAGTAGAGAAAAAAATAAAATTAGAACGCCGCTTATAAATTTACACATACTGATAATCTTGGATTAAAAATTTGGGCGTTTACATTTATTGCAACCGAATGATTTTTTTTCTTTTGAAGCATCAATGATTTTTGTAGGCAAAATGCACTGTTTATCAACTCCATGCCACCGAAAACTAAACAAGCATATTTTCCCGTTTGCAGGAAGCTTCTGGAGTTTTTGTTTTCTTCCTTATTTGCGAAAGTAGTATTTTGAATATTTTTTTTCACAGCATTATCAAAATATAAATAGCCCAGCATACTAATAGCTGAAAGCCCCATGTTGGAAAGAAATTTTTTATTCCAATAATCTAATACTATTTTTTGAGCTGCTTGTCCGCTAGGATTTAGATCTAAGCGTATATTTTGGGCAATTTTTATGGGTTCAGTTATCTCAAAAGCTACTTTTTTGCTTAGATAATCATTTTTTGAAATTTCTATTTCGTGTTTTCCAAAACTTAAGTCGAATTTAAGTGGACTATTTCCCGACTCCACTCCATCTATTTTCACTGTAGCTTCATTTGGAATCGTACTTATTTCTACTGAGCCTTTTATCTGTTCCAGTTTTATATTTAAAGTGGTATCTTTTAAAATATCTATAATCTGATTATGAGCTATATATCCAGTTTTTTCTATTTTTACACCATGTCTTCCTTTTTCTAACTCTTTTACATTTGAACCCGCCCCCACTAATTTATCATTAACAAATAACACGGCTTCGACGGGACTAGCATTTATTATTAAATTAAAAATTTTTTGTGTTAAAGGGAAGCTATATCTTTGAATCGAAAAAACTTTAGAAACATCTATATCCCTTAAATGAGACATATTTTCTAAAGAGTCTTTAATTCTATCATAATATCTAATATTTTCCTTATCAGGTTTAAAAATGCTTGTTGTTGAAGGAGGTTTAAAATTGTACGTTTTAAGTTTTGTACCTATTCCTTTTTCATCTTTTCTAATAGTTATTTCCTCACTTAATTCAAAAAACAAACCCCCTCCCAAATCATCAAAAGTTATTGTTTGATATGAATTTGGGGGAATTGGTTTTATTTCTATTTCTTTAATCCAAGGATCGTACTTTTCTTTAATTACTTCAACTTTATAGAAGCCAGGAGTGAGGTCGATAATAAAAAAACCATCAATTATAGAACCAACTTCTTTATCTTGTATTTTTACTCTTGCGTTAGATACGTTTTTTGTTCTTAATTCCACTTTGCTAGTGAATTTTTTTTTAATGTCTTCATCTTCTGGGACTAAATTTTGAATTTTTCCAATAGATAATGCATTTGGAGATAGTTCAAGCAAGAAAGTACCCCCTTCAACTGTAAACTTATCCAATTGAGGCGTTTGTTTACCTCCTTTTTGTTGGGCATAATACG
>DAIQBE010000508.1:0-3111 GCA_036781325.1 Leadbetterella sp.
TTTAAAAGATGGACAAATATTGGCTTTACCAAATATGCAACAAAGAGTGGCTGCTGCCAAGCAACACTTGGGTTTTTCAATCCAATGGAAAGGCCCTATTTTGGGGATTTTAGAAATGCGAAGGCATTATTCCAATTACTTTAGAGGACTTCCTCACTTTAAAGAATTTAGAATGAAGTTGGTACAAAGTATGGACTCTGAACAAATTTTTGAAACTTTGGATATTATTCTAAAAGAGTTTGATGGTATTATGTTAGAGTCGAAAGCAAAGGTCGTGGAATATGGAGGAGTGGATTAAAATGTACGACATAGTTCCTTTTTAATTATTCTATTTGCTATTCAGCTATTTTTCTCATTTCACTATAATTCTATAAGAACAATCTTCCCCAAGATTGTTTTTTCCTAGAATAAGATACATTCCAACTGATAAGTTGTATTTTGGTGATATTGCATAATAATCTTCTTTTTCTATAATTTGTTTTATAAATATAGTTTTACCGTACATATCCAAAATTTTAATGCTCCTTTTATCTAAATCAGAAAAAGATAGTTTAATTATATCTCTGTTTTCAGATGGGTTATCAAAAACAAAACACCCTCTATTTTCTAGAATTGTTGCTAATGTCAATTGATTAAGGGCCATTTTAATAGAATTTCCGAAATCATAAATAAGGGCATAATGACTTTGAGATTTAAAAGGCTTGTTGTCAATAAAATGTAAGTCACTTTCATTTTTTATTGATTCTTTTATTATAAACCAGCTTTTTTTATCCTCACTTTTTAGGATTACAAATTTCCCATCTTTTACATTTTTATCGGGTAGAATTTCCAATTTGTTTTTGTTGTTCGAGTTTATTTGCCCAACTAATTTTGAATTAGGTAATTGGGCATTCCAGATACCAAATTCTCCAAATTTGTCAGTCTCAAATTCAACAAATAAAAATTCTGGGTCATCTGTTTTTTGCCAAAGACTTTTACCAATAATCCAAAAAGTATCATTTACCTCATTATTTTCCAATTTACAATCTTGATTGTTACCAGTATAATTTATTATTGCATTGTTTTCATTTGAAAAGTTGTTTTTTAGACTTTGGTAGTAGTTTTCTATTTCGGTCTTTGTATAATAGAACCGAATTTTTATATTTTTTACAATCTTTCTTTGGGCTGTTAAGTAATAATATCGTGGATAAAATTTATTTTGATTTTTATCTTCAATAAATTTATTTTTAGAGTATTGAATACTTAGATTAACTTCTCCTAGATTTTCATTTTGTGGGTGAATAGCTGCAAAAATTTTTCCATTTTTATCAAAGTAATAATTCCAATCTTGTTTTAATGTATTGGCAACAATCAAACAAGAATCTGGAGGTCCTGCCATATAACAAGTTTCAACTTTAATTTTCACAGGTACAGTATTACTCAAGCAAGTAGAGCTGTCTCTAATTGCTACATATTTTGTTGTAATTTCTTCTTTTGAATTATCTATTTGAAAATAGGAGAGGGTAGGGTCATTATCATCCGAAGATTTAAACCAGAATGTGGTTTTATTTTGAATATCTAAATAAATTTGAGAACTCGAAAATCTACAGAAACTAAATGTAGTATCAGGTATGGTCAAATTGGGGGCAGGTTTAATTTTAAGATTTATATTTTGAATATTTGAAATGCAACCATTTGACCCTACTAATTTTACTTCAAATGAAGTGTTTTTTGGAATTTTCGTGTCTATTTCTGTAATTATTTCATTTTTTTGAAACCAAATAGTTTTTGTAGGGAGCATTTCAAATATTTTTTTAGTTTTTTCATATTGGCATACTTCAAGGGAAGTATTTTTAGAAATTTTCGGAATTTCTAACATTTTAATTTTGAAGTCATTAGTACTTCGGACGCAAGTTTCAGAACCGCTATTCCTAAAAGTAAACCTTAAGCGATAAGTTCCTGAAACAATATTAGGTGGGCTTGACAATTGTTCACTTTTATATATAATTTGATATTGCATCCCGTTTTTTTGCTGCCATTCAATTTGAGAAACAACGCCTACCAAGTCTTTTGCAAAATGACTTATAGGCAATGCACTATTTTCGCAATAATTCAAATCACCAATATTTTTATTGAAATTATTTACAAATAGTGTTGCATCAGATGAAATTAAAGTTTTTTGACCATCAGATACTATACATCGAAAAATTGAACCATGAGGATATTCCTTACTTCCTATTTCTTCAATCTTTAATTCTTTATTATTTTCAAAATTCAAATTCCTAAAATCATCTTCCGTTGTCAATTTTATTTGCCATTGGTAAGTAGGTACTGCTTTTCCTTTGGTTTTAATTGAGAAAACAGCACTATTTCCAAAACAATCAGTTTGGTTTTTTGGGGAAGTTTCAATTCCAAAGGATTCAATTAACTCTGCGATAATAGCTTTTCGGTCACTTTCGCAGCCGAATTCGTTAGTTTGTGTTACAAAGTAATCGTATTTACCAGCTTTTTCATGTATAGGTTCAGAAGTAAGAAAAGTATTTCCTGTTCTTGAAGTGTACCATTTTAAGTTTTCTCCGTTTGCAGTAAATTTTAACCCGTTATCCGTTTCTGATAATGTAGGCGTTGTGTTTATTGGTAGAAGAGGTTCAGGTCTAATTTTTATATATACCCAAATTCTTTCGCTCAAACATTTATTTTTGTTTTCAAAGGCAAAAAATAATCCTGTATCCCCAGTTTTAGTCATATCGATTTTGGGTTGGGAGTTAAATCTAGTGCCACCAATTTTTTGAGTAAACCAAACTATTTCAAATCCATTAGGAACAAAAATATTTAGTTTAGGAGATGCTTCATTTTGACAAAATTCAAAGCTTTTTTCGGTGGGATTTGGGGGGAATTCTCCTATATCTAAGGTCATATTATCTGTAGTTTCAATGCATGTTCCTGCATTTGAGGAAAATGTAATGATAGCCCTATATTGTTTTTTATTGCTAATTTAGGACTTTTCTTATAATTTATTCACATTCACTTAAATATCCATTTAAAAATGAGAAATCTTGTAAACTAATAACAACCGAACATAGCTCAGTTGGCAGAGCATCTGACTGTAGAGGTAACATGGTTATCAGAGGG
>DAIQBE010000509.1:0-3105 GCA_036781325.1 Leadbetterella sp.
TTTGACTTTATAGTTAAAGATTTAGAAGAGGCACTCCCAGCCTTACCTAAGGTGGGTCCTTCTGACGTTAATGCAAAAGCATCCAAAGCTATGGTAAATACGCTTTTAGCAAGGTTATATTTGAACAAAGCTGTTTACAAGTCTGCTAACCCAGCTGGACCTTATACGTTCGACAAAGCTGATATGGATAAGGTTGTGGCATATTGTGATGCAGTGAAAGCAGATGGATTTGCATTAGATAAAGATTTTTACAATGTTTTTACTAAAAATGTTTCTCCTGAAAAAATCTTTACTGACCTTCAAAGCTCACCAAGAAATCGTTGGATGATGACTATGCACTATGATCAAGTTTTTGAAGCAGAAAAAGACGGTCCTTGGAATGGTTTTGCGACCTTGGCTGATTTTTATGACAAATTCGAAGACGGCGATGATCGTAAATTAAGAGCTGTAGGATTTGATAAAGGATATGGTGGTTTACATAAAGGCTTCTTAATTGGACCGCAATTTAGAGAAAATAAAACTCCAATTGTTGACAGTAGATCTAAAAAGCCTTTAGTGTTTTCTAGAGATGTTCCTTTAGCTGGGGCGGCTACAGAAAAGGGTATACGTGCTATTAAATATCACCCAACAGATTTTGGAAAGTATGTGATTTTAAGATATGCAGATGTACACTTGATGAAAGCTGAAGCTCTGTTAAGAGGAGGAAATGCAGCTGGTGCATTAGCATTAGTAAATGAGTTAAGGGGATTAAGAAAAGCAAAAGCTTTAACTGCATTAGATTTAAACGCTATGCACAAAGAAAGAGGACTTGAGTTGTACTGGGAAGGTGTGGCAAGATTTGACGAAATTCGTTTTGGTAAATTCAATGTGAAGTACCAAGATGTTACAAACCTTGAACCATATACAGTATTGTTCCCAATTCCTTCTTTAGCCTTAGGTTCTAATACTAATTTAAAGCAAAACCCTGGATATTAATTCTTTTTTATATTATAGAAAAGCTCGGTGCACAGCCGAGCTTTTTTTATTTATTTTTGTATAAAATTTAACCTATATGAAATTATTTGTTGCACTATCTTTCGTAGCATTGCTTTCTACTTCTTGTAAAAAGAATAAAATAGATGTTGAACTGATTAGAAAAGAATGCATTTCATTGAAACCAGGTTTTTCTACTGTAAAACTATCTATAAATAATACAATATTTTATGATAAAAGCCTACCTTTTAAATCTTATTTGGAGCTTTCAGAAAATCATATTAAAGGTAGCCTGCTAGACAGTTTAAAAGGGAATGTGATGGTAGTAATCCAAAAAAACAATTGGCCAAGTAGTAATAATTTGGAATTTACTAAAATTAGCAGTGATGATTATTCTAGACCGGAAAATATCCAATTAATGATAGGAAAACTAAAAGAATCAGAAGGCACTTTTCAGGCGGAGGGTTATATGTTTGAAAATGGTAAAATAAAATTTGAATTATTCACTAAAGACTTAATAATCTTGTCAGTTTCTGGTTTTGTAATTAAACCTGGTAGCGCTACCATAAAAGAAAATTATATTCCAATCACCGGATATATAGCCATGAAACAAATACCATTAGAGACCGCTGGAAAACCGATAACAACATTTTTCAAATGAAATGGCTTTTATTGTTGACCTTGTTTTTTATTTCCTGCAAGAAAAAAAATACTACAGTATTTGAGCTTTTGGATAATAAATCAATAGGGGTTGATTTCGAGAATACCGTAATAAACACCGAAGAATTTAACATTTTCACTTATCGAAATTTCTACAATGGAGGAGGTGTAGCTACTGGTGATATCAATAATGACGGGCTAGCAGATGTATACCTTACTGCCAACATGGGGAAGAATAAACTATACTTAAATAAAGGCAATTTTCAGTTTGAAGATATTACCGACAAGGCAGGTGTTGCTGTGGCTAATAAATGGAGCACAGGCGTAGAAATGGTAGATATTAATGCCGATGGACTTTTAGATATTTATGTTTGTAATGCAGGTTACCAAAAAAATATAGGACAAGAAAATGAGCTTTACATTAATAACGGTGACCTAACCTTTACCGAGTCTGCAGCCAAATACGGTCTAGATGAAGACGGCTATACTACACATGCCTCTTTTTTTGATTATGATTTAGATGGTGACTTAGACTGCTATATTTTAAACAACAGTTTTATTCCTGTAAATACCCTTAATAACGATAACAATCGGACTTTAAGAGCAAAAGATTGGCCGGTGAAAGATTTTTTAAAGGGTGGAGGCGATAAATTGCTTAGAAATGATGAAGGTAAATTTATCGATGTTAGCGAAGAAACTGGAATTTATGGCAGCCTTATTGGTTTTGGTTTAGGTGTTACAGTAGGCGATATTAACCAAGACAATTATCCAGACATATACATATCAAATGATTTTTACGAAAGAGATTATCTTTATATCAATCAGAAAAACGGGACATTTAAGGAAGAGTTGGAGCAGCGATTTGGCCACACAAGTTTTGCTTCTATGGGTGCTGATATGGCCGATTTGAACAATGATGGCTACCAAGAAATTTTTGCTACGGATATGCTACCTCGGGACGAAGTGAGGCTCAAAACCACCACGGCTTTTGATAACCACTATGTGAATAAATTGAGAACACAAAAGGGTTTTTATTATCAATTTATGCAAAACAGCCTCCAACTCAATAATCAGGATGGTACATTCAGTGAGATTGGCTATTTTGCAAATGTGGCTGCGAGCGACTGGAGTTGGGGAGCTTTGCTTTTTGATGCTGATAATGATCTAAATACCGATATTTATATTTCTAACGGAATTCTGCATGATGTTATTGACCAGGATTTCATTGATTTTTTTGCCAATGAATTGAATCAAAAAATGGTTCTTTCTGGGCAGAAAGAGAAGTTTGACAATATTTTAAAAAATATTCCTTCAAAACCTCAGGTAAATTATTTTTTTAGAAATAAAGGAAAATTGAAATTTGAAGACAAAAAGTTGTATTGTGTAAACCTTTTTAATAAGTTTTAACAATCAAATAATGAAAGGCAGACATTAGGAAATAGTCTCTGAATTAATCTTGTATAACGAGTCTTT
>DAIQBE010000510.1:0-3104 GCA_036781325.1 Leadbetterella sp.
AGAGCAATAAATAAATTATTTTATTCGCAACATTTAAGTTTTAATGGCTAGAGCCCATGGTTTTCAGAGACTCTAGCTTAATATATTTGCTATAGAAATGCCAGAATTTTCAAAAATCGATTGAGTTTAATAACTGTTTTTATTCCCTCCAGTCTATCAAAGTACTTAAAGCATCCACATCAAAAACTGGGATATTTAATTCTTTTTTTACCTTCATTCTTTCGCCATAGGCATTGTCAATGAATATTACTTTTTCAGTTTCTTTAATATATAAATACTTTTCGTCTTCCATATTTAAATGAATAATTTTTGAAAAAATGCCTTTATGTATAGCCAATTTTTCTAAGGTCTCATTCAAATCCAATTTATGTTTAGTTATTAAATGTATGGAGCGGCCCTTGGCTTTTTGATGATATAAAAAATGCATAACGTTAGCATTTACTTTCTCATTTTTGGTAATGGTATCGTCAAAGTCTATGTAAATGGTAGAATACTCTAAATCTATTGAATATCTGCTTTGTAATGACCTATCACCTGAAATGGAATACCCGTTTGACAATATTTGCACATCATAATCTAAATAATCATAAACCATTAAAAGAGGAAAATTCACACCTAAGCCTCTAAAAACATTCATGTTTCCCGCTATTTTTATCGATGCTTCTAGCAATTTATATTTGCCTTCATCACTCTTTTTAAGCTGAAAATACCATGACCCTCTAATTCCTATTTTTTCAGAGACTATTTTAGCTATTTCATTTATTTCGTCGGTCAATGGTACTGATTGACTATTAACACAAACTCCGTCAAAAACCCTTTTTCGAATCCTGGGACCAACAAACTTTACAATTCCTTTCCTATCGGTGAAACAATCGATGGTGAGTTCCTCACCCGGCAGATATTCTGTTACAACATAGTTTTCAATATCAGTCAGGTTTTTTAATTGACTCATTTCCTGCACTACAAAAGCACCTTTACTTCCTTGACCTTCGTCTAATTTGGCGTAAACAGGAAGAGATTTTATTTCCGAAAGCGATGAAAACACGATAGGACAAAAATCAAAATCTTTAAAAAGATCATAGATTTTCTTTTTGCTACGGCAAATCTCGGCTTGAGTTAATCCAGCTACTGCTATTTTAGTATTTATTTTATGCGCATTTTTAGCCATAAATACCAAAATAGTATCATGTGTAGGCATTATAAGATCTATCTGCTCTTTTTCAATTAAATTATTAAGGGCATCAATAAAATTTTCATCAGTAATTAATGGAAAATTGCCATAATAGTTTTCATAAACCATCCTTCCATGGTCTTCTTTTCCCGATGCCCCAATGACCCGAATATTCATTACATCTTTTAAAGCCAAATGTATTTCTAAACCACTTTCGGCACCACATGGATACACTAAAACATTCGTTTTTTTATTCATATATTTTCAACAACAACTAGTTTTTTTGTAAATCAAAATCACCCAGCCAATTCTTAATTGTAGGAATGTCATTAAACATCATTACATCCAAAATAGAAAGCCAAGGCATAAATTCGTTTTCATATTGTTTATAATGTATATTTTTTGATTTCAAAAAGCTTAATTCTATATTTTTCTTTTCAAAAGATGGAGCATCATAGAGCAATAAGCCACCTATAGGATTTATATAGTGGCTAGCCTGTAACTTTTCATTTATAGCTAATACTTTATTTTGAGCTTTAAGGTCATGGTCAATAGCTATAGAAGAAGATAAAACTATCTTTGATTCAATTTCCAAAATGCTGTTAATTTTCAACATGGAATGGTATATGAAATCAAAAAGATTCCTAGATTCAAAATTAAAAATTTCTTCAATTATAGGAAAAGTGCTTAAAAAGAAAGGAGCCTTTTTGTAATTTTCTTTGATAATTCTAAGAGTCTTTAATTTTTCTTGCTCCCAAGTTTCACTAAGTACCCTTTGGTTTACATTCAGATAATCGGAATCCTTTTTAAGCGTCAATGTGAAATATTCATCTCTGCCATTTACCAAAATCCTATTTCTATGAATCCAGCCTTTTTTAGAGAATTGGATATTGTCATATACTACAAAAATGTCTACAGCTTTAATTAACTGGAAATAACCTATGTAGGGTAAAAAATAGGGTTGCATTATGGCAACGTTCATCCTTATTTAAATTTTAATAAAAGAAAGACTGCAAATCTTTACATTGTTTTTACATATCAAAATTAAATACAAAAGGTGACAGATTTGATATGAATCAAAGCTATCACCTTTAGTATTCAAAAAATTTATTAAAATGTAGAAACTTTTTGTCTCAATTCTTCCAAAATAATTTCTTTCATCAACAACTTACGCTTTTGTGTTTTTAAATTAGATTGCATCATTTGCTCCATTTCTTGACTTTGATTTTGGGTATCATAGCTTAAAACAAGGTCTTCTAAATCGGTCCTTGCTCTTTTTACGATATTTTCCATTTCTCTATATTTGGTCAAATCTCTTTGCCTTTCGCTTAAAAAGCTAAACGTTGGGTATTTTCTAGCAATTACTTTATGTAAATAACTCAATTCAAAAATCTTATCACAAGCCGCCCTAAACCTCTCTGCCACATTTCTATCCGCCATAGCTGGTGGAATCCGGATGGTTTTCCACTCATTCAATAAATATTTAGCACGATTAGTAGCCGCAAACATGTCTTCCGATTCGGAAAGTCTTTCCACTTCAGTTACCATTTTAATTTGGGCTTCCACTCTAGGATCAACCCGTCTTTTTGGGGTAATACCTTTAGCTCTACAATACCTTTCATAGAAATAAGTGGTATTCTTTTTGAAATTTCTATAAAGTGCTTTTAAAACTTTTGGTGGTATGTCTCCAATAATTTTCCATTCCGTTTGAAGATTTTTCAATTCTAAGAATGCTTCATCCCAATCGGTTCTTCTTACTAAATCTTCTGCTTTATCAATTAAAGCATTATAATTAAAGATTCTTTCGTCAATAATGCGATTTTGTTCCTCATAAAAAGTTTTACGAGCTTGATAAAAGGTATCAAGAATTTCTTTAAACTCTTCTTCTATTTTATCGTTAGTAGCTTTTTCTACCGGACCAGTTCTAATCCAT